>DXHZ01000082.1 GCA_019113145.1 Candidatus Avanaerovorax faecigallinarum | reverse complement strand
AGATTTTTGGCCTTGAAGTCGAACAAAATTGCAGATTTTGTCCCGCAGAAGCCCGGAATGTTCGACATTTTGTCTGAATTTACCTTTTAAGGTCGAAAAACCTTCGACTTTTTTGTTAAAAAAAGGGCTTTAAGTCGAACGCCGGCACACAAAACATAAGCAACACAGAAGTTTAAGGAGAAAGAAGGTGTCCCCATGGCTGAGAAAATTAAGCTGACTCAGATGTCGAAGACCAGCGGCTGAGCGGCAAAGATAGGTCCCGAGACCCTTGCTCAGGTTCTGGGCAAGCTGCCGAAATTCCACGACGATAATCTTCTCGTGGGCATCGAAACTTCAGACGATGCAGCCATATATAAAATAAACGATGAAACGGCCATGATTCAGACCGTTGACTTTTTCACTCCCGTGGTGGACGACCCTTACACCTTCGGACAGATAGCCGCGGCCAATGCCTTGAGCGACGTATACGCCATGGGCGGGGAACCTAAGGTGGCCCTCAACATAGTGTGCTTTCCGAACTGCCTTGACGTGGAGATTCTGGGTGAAATTCTCCGGGGCGGAGCGGATAAGGTGAAGGAGACGGGGGCGGTGCTGGTAGGCGGCCACTCCGTTCAGGATGACGAGCCTAAGTACGGTCTCTGCGTTTCGGGTTTTGTTCATCCGGATAAGATATATAAGAATCACGGAGCCGCAGCAGGCGACGTTCTCATCTTAACGAAGAAGGTGGGAAGCGGGGTCATTAACACGGCTGTCAAGGGAGGTATGGCCTCTGCCGAAGCCGAGGCGGCGGCAGTAGCTGTAATGAGCCGCCTGAATAAGACCGCAAAGCGTGTTTCGGAGAAGTACACCGTCCACGCCTGCACCGACATTACGGGCTTTGGCGTAATAGGCCACTGCTGCGAGATGGCTGAAGCAAGCGACGTATCCCTTGAGCTTTATACCGGATCCATAAACTACATAGAAGGCGCCGTTGAGTATGCGTCCATGGGACTGGTTCCGGCCGGCGCCTACAGCAACATGGGCCACAGACAGGACCAGGTTGAAAAGGGCGGTATCGAGGACGTCTATGAGGACCTTCTCTACGATCCCCAGACGTCGGGAGGCCTTCTGTTTGCGGTGCCGGAGGAAGAGGCGGAAGCCTTTCTTACGGAGCTTAAAGTGGCGGAGCCTGACGGCGGAGCGTGCATCGCCGGGCGCGCCGTGCCAAAAGGTGAAAAGCTGATATATCTGAAATAGTGCCGAGCGCTTCAGTAAACCTGTATATGGTGATACTGAAGCGTTTTTTATAGATTTTTTAAATACATCATACAACGGCCATATGCAATATCAATTAGACCGAAAAACCCTTGAAATGATATAATTACAGGGTAGAGAAACGGGGAAATTTCAATGATTTACTTGGATAACGCCGCTACGAGCAGAAGGAAACCGCAGGAGGTTATAGACGCTGTGGTTTTTGCCATGACTTCTCTCGGAAATGCGGGAAGAGGAACGACGGAAGCCGCCCTTGATGCGGCCAGGACCATATACGGAGCCCGGGATAAGATAGCCGGTTTTTTCGGTGTAAAGAATCCGAAACAGGTGGTATTTACCTCCAACTCCACGGAGAGCCTTAACATAGCCATACACGGACTGATAAAGCCGGGCGATCACGTGATTTCCAGCGTAATGGAGCATAACTCGGTGCTGCGGCCTTTGTATGAGAGAGAAGAAGCGGGAGCCGAGCTGACTTTGACAGAGTGCGACGAGAAGGGAAGACTCCTTACGGACGACATAGAAAAGAACATCAGAGACAACACCCGGGCCATCGTGCTGACCCACGGTTCCAATCTTACGGGAAATGTAAACGATATAGAGAGGGTTGGTAGAATCGCCAAAGCCCACGGACTGCTTTTTATAGTTGACGCCTCCCAGACGGCGGGAGTCATTCCTATAGACGTTGAGAAGATGAATATAGACGTTCTCTGCTTCACGGGACACAAGAGCCTTCTGGGGCCTCAGGGCACGGGAGGAATGTGCGTGAGAGAAGGACTTGAAATGGAGCCTCTTAAGAGAGGCGGAAGCGGCGTGGATACGTACAACCATCGCCACCCGTCGGAAATGCCTACGGCCCTTGAGGCGGGAACCCTTAACGGCCACGGTATAGCCGGCCTTTCAGCGGCCATAGACTTTATAGAAAAGACCGGAATTGATGAAATCAGGGAGAAGGAACAAAGCCTGATGAAGCGCTTTGTGGAAGGCGTAAGGGATATTTCGGGAGTTAAGCTTTACGGGGATCTCGACGCGGAAGTCAGGTGCCCGGTGGTGGCGCTTAACATCGGGAATGCCGATTCGTCGGAAATAAGCGACATACTCAGTATGGACTACGATATAGCCACGAGACCGGGAGCGCACTGCGCGCCTGAGATGCATAAGAGCCTGGGAACCGTGGAGCAGGGGGCGGTACGATTCAGCATGTCGTACTTTAATACGGGAGAAGAGATAGATGCTGCGATATGTGCGGTAAGAGAAATATCCGAGGAATTTTCCGAGGAAAACTGACTGCCGTAAATAAATTATAGGAGGAACTTATCTATATGAACATGTCATCATCTAAGAAGTGGCTTGCTCTCGCCGGAGTTCTCTGCGGAGCTATCGCTGCGGCGCTTGCCTACTTCGGTAACCCTGCCAACATGGCATTCTGTATCGCCTGCTTTATCAGAGATACGGCGGGAGCTTTAGGTCTTCAGACCACGGCTACGGTACAGTATGCAAGACCTGAAATCATAGGTCTGGTTCTCGGAGCGTTCGCCATTTCCGTGGCAACGAAGGAGTATCGTTCAACGGCAGGATCTTCCCCTGCAATAAGATTTGTGCTGGGAATTATAATCGTTATCGGTTCTCTGGTATTCCTGGGATGCCCGCTGAGAATGGTTATCAGAATGTCCGCAGGCGACCTTAACGCATGGGTTGCTCTTATCGGATTTGCAGGCGGCGTTGCAACGGGAGTTGTGGCTCTCAAGAAGGGATTTACCCTGGGCCGCGCTCACGTTACCAACAGAATGGCAGGCGGAGTGCTCCCTGTGCTCATGCTGGGAATCCTTGCGCTTCTCATCTTCGTACCGTCTATCCTGAAGTTCAGCGAAACCGGTCCGGGAAGCATGCACGCTCCACTGGTACTTTCCCTCGTAGGAGGACTTCTCTTCGGAGCCTTTGCCCAGAAGTCCAGAATGTGCTTTGCGGGAAGCCTGAGAGACGTATTCCTGATGAAGAACTTCGACCTTCTCTGCGTTATCGGCGGACTGTTCGTAGTAATGCTCATCTACAACATCGCTATGGGCAACTTCAAGCTTGCATTTGACACCCCGGGAGTTATCGCTCACTCCGAGCATCTTTGGAACATCCTGGGTATGTACACCGTAGGATTTGCCGCAGTTCTGGCAGGCGGATGCCCGCTGAGACAGCTCATTCTGGCAGGTCAGGGATCTTCCGACTCCGCATTTACCGTAGCCGGAATGTTCATCGGCGCTGCGCTTGCTCATAACTTCGGTCTTGCCGCAAGCGGTACCGCTGCTGATGCAGAAACAGGCGAAATCGTTGCCGGAGCAGTTCCTTTCTACGGAAAGGTTGCCGTTATCATCTGCATAATCGCATGCTTCATAATCGCGTTCGGCAATAAGAGAAGCGAAGGAAAATAAGGAGGGACAAAGAATGAAAACAGTAGACGCAAGAGGACTCTCCTGCCCGGAACCTATCATGCTTACAGATCAGGCTCTTAAGGAGTCGAACGAGCAGGTGAAGGTTCTCGTAACCGAACCTCATCAGAAAATGAACGTAGAAAAGCTTGCAAAGAGCAAAGGCCTCAGCTATACTTCTAATGAGACAGAAGATGGCTTTGAGGTAATCATCAGATGAGAAAAAAGGAAATTAAAACAGTAGTCACATTTCACGTTACTGCGGACGCTATCGCCTTTGAAAAGCGATGCAAAGAGCTGGGCATAGAGGGCCGCCTTATCCCGGTTCCGAGAGTTCTGTCCGCCGGATGCGGCATGGCGTGGGCTTCGCCTCTCTCCGAAGAGGAAAAGGTTCGGGCCGTTGCAGAAGCGGGGGACATAGAAACGGAAGGAATCTGGCAGTGCGAGGCGTAGCTGACGCCGCCTGCCGGACAAAATGTGAAACTTGAAAAAAGGGTATCGTTGTGATACCCTTTTTATGTTGGATAAAATATATCAAATGTCGCAGGAAGAAAGGCAGATGAGAATATGAAAGGATTACTTCTTACAGGGGGAAAGGTATATACGGGAAAAGGCGGATTTGAACAGGCCGTGTACATTGAGGACGGCGTAATAAAAAAAGTCGGCTCGAACAGCGAGGTTGCAGCCTTTGCGCCTGACGATGCCGAAAGGGTAGACCTGAGCGGAAGGCTTGCGGTTCCCGGATTTAACGACAGCCACATGCACCTTCTTAACGTGGGATACAATATGTCTCAGCTGGATCTCTCCGGGACGAAGAATATAGACGAAGCCGTAGAGGCTATAAAATCGTATATAGACGATAAGCAGATCCCCGAGGGAAGCTGGGTTATGTGCTACGGCTGGAACGATGATAACTGGGAAGACAAAAGACACATAGACAGATACGACCTGGACAAGGCGTCGGAGAAGCACCCGATAATCGCACTCAGAATATGCTGTCACGTGGCGTCGCTGAACTCTGCGGCTCTTGAGAAGATAGGAATAGGCAAGGGAAGCCCTCAGCCTGAGTCGGGAGCCTTCAAGGTCGACGAAAGCGGCGAGCCGACGGGAGTAATGCAGGAGATGTTCGGAGCCATTTTCGAGAAGCTTCCTGAACCTTCGGTGGAAGAGATAAAGGAAATGATAGTCTCTGCGGCGCAGGCGGCGGCGGAAGCAGGTCTGACCCAGGTTCAGAGCGACGATATGACAACTCTTCCGGGCAAAAACTTCAAGGCTGTCATTCAGGCCTTCAAAGAGCTCTGCGAGGAGGACAGGCTGCCGATAAGGGTTTACGAGCAGTGTTCCTTGAGCGGTGACGAAACCTTTGACGAATTTAAGGCTTTGGGGTACAGGACGGGAATGTCCTTCGGAAACTTCACCTTCGGACCGAGAAAGCTCTTTGCCGACGGTTCCCTGGGCGCGAGGACGGCGTGGCTCAAAGATGACTATTCCGACGATCCGGGAAACAGAGGAATCGGAATATATAAGACGGCGGAAGATCTTGCTCACGACGTTAAGAAAGCCCGTAAGGAAGGCATGGCGGTGGCTATTCACTGCATAGGAGACGCGGCGGCGGAACAGGCGGTGACGGCAATAGAAGCTGCCCGCGCCGAGTATCCTGACGTTTCGACGAGAGACGGCATCGTTCACGCCCAGATTCTAAACGAGGATATAATGGAGAGAATGAGGAAGGGCGGAATAATCGCCTATATCCAGCCCGTATTCATAGAGTACGATCTTCACGTGGCCGAAAGCAGGGTCGGAAAAGAGCGAATGAAGACCAGCTACAACTGGCGTACCCTCAGAGAAATGGGTATAAAGACGCCTTTCGGAACGGACTGCCCTGTGGAAACCTTCAATCCTATGCCGAA
>DXHZ01000081.1 GCA_019113145.1 Candidatus Avanaerovorax faecigallinarum | reverse complement strand
GTCGTGAGACAGTTCGGTCCCTATCCGCTGTGGGCGTTGGAGATTTGAGTGGAGCTGTCCTTAGTACGAGAGGACCGGGACGGACATACCTCTGGTGCATCGGTTGTACTGCCAAGTGCATGGCCGAGTAGCTACGTATGGACGGGATAAGCGCTGAAAGCATCTAAGTGCGAAGCCCCCCACAAGACAAGATCTCCTCCGCAAGGTAAGGCTCGTGGGAGACTACCACGTTGATAGGTCGGAGGTGTAAGTATGGTAACATATTAAGCTGACCGATACTAATAGGCCGAAATCCTGACCAGGGTTTCAAGGGGATGTGTTTGTGTCATTCAAGTTGAATGTGTAAAGAGGAAGAAGAAATCCGGTGACAATGGCGGGGAGGACACACCTGTACCCATCCCGAACACAGAAGTTAAGCTCCCCAGCGCCGATGATACCTGGCGGGAGACTGCCCGGGAAAGCAGGACGTTGCCGGTTTCGATATGAACGCTTCATCGCGAAGCGTTCTTTTTTTTATGTGGTGCAGGACCTGAAATTATGGTATAATTCTAATGTTATTATGAAGGAGGTTCCGCATGTTTCTTCTTAAAGTTATTTTTGCTGTCCTCATATGCTGCCCGTTTATATACATGGCCATGTATCTCTTTGGAAAGCTAATGAGGGATGTAAGAAGGAAACGCTGAGGTGGACTTGATTATGAACAGAGGCCTTTTTATTTCTATAGAGGGTTCCGACGGCTCCGGCAAGTCGACCCAGCTTTCATATATAAGGGAATATTTCAGAGACAGAAACCTGGATGCTGTTTTTACGAGAGAGCCGGGAGGCACATCTATAGGTGAAAAAATAAGGAATGTCATCCTGGATAATGAAAACAGCGAGATGTGTCCCTTAACGGAGGCTATGCTGTATGCGGCTTCCAGAGCCCAGCACGTAAGAGAATTGATCATTCCTGCCCTGAAGGAGGGAAAACACGTGGTATGCGACAGATTTGTGGATTCAAGCATTGCATATCAGGGACATGGAAGAGAACTGGGCGACTGCGTGTCGGTTATCAACGGTTTTGCGGTTGGGGACTGCATGCCTGATTATACCTTTTTCCTGGATCTGGACCCGGAAGTAGGACGAGGCAGGATCAGAAGCGACGCTTTTGACAGACTTGAGCAGGAAAAGCTGACTTTTCACCGCAGAGTATACGACGGATATGTGAAGCTTCTTTCTGAAGAACCGGAAAGGTTTATAAGAATCGATGCCTCCGGTACGGTAGAAGAAGTAAAAGAAGCAATTTATGCCAGTCTCGATGAGATTTTTCAGATTCGGGAGAGAAACAATGGATAAGCTTTTGGACGCCATTGAGCACGGCAGACTGTTTCACGCGTATATAATAGAAGGGGACGCCATATCCGGCAAATATGAATATGCGAAATCCGCTGCCATGGCGATTCTCTGCAGAGAAGAGCCGGGAAAAGGATGCGGCAGATGCAGTATTTGTCAGAAGATTGCTCACGAAAACCACGAGGACGTTTATCATATATGCGCGGATGAAAACAGCCTGAAGGATGCGACGGTAGCTGAGCTTCAGGAAAACCTGAGGCATAAGCCGACTGCAGGGGACTATAGCGTAGCTATAATCGAGGATGCGGATACTATGACTGTAAGAGCCCAGAACAGACTTTTGAAGACGCTCGAGGAGCCCAACCCGGGAACGGTCATATTTCTGCTGTCGGAGAACAGTGATAATCTGCTTCCTACCATAAGGTCAAGGTGTGTGACGGTCAGAACGGCGCCGGAATTCGATGCGGATAATCCATATGTGGAGTTTGCGGCGTTTCTGCTGGAAGAAACTGAACGGGGTGCATATTTTGCCACGATCAGAGACGCCCTTGATAAAAGAATCAAAGACAGGAAATCCGCTCTTGCCTTTCTCGATGCGGCTGAGATTCTCCTTATGAGGTATTTTACAGGACAGGAGAAATCCATGTGGAGCAGAGACCATATAAAAGAAATCGTAAGTTACGCAGAAGAAGCGAGAAGAGATATCAATTTCAATGTAAATTATAAATATGCCCTCAGGAATCTGCTTATAAAAGCCGGGATGTAGGGCGCATATATTAAACCGTTTGGAGGAATTTATGATAAAAGTAGCCGGTGTTAAATTTAAGAGCGCAGGCAAAGTGTACTATTTCAGTCCTGAGGATGTAATGAATGTAAAGTCCGGAGACAATGTCATCGTTGAGACGGCAAGAGGTCTGGAATACGGTACGGTTACCATGGATATTACAGAGGTCAGAGAAGAGAGTATCGTCTGCCCGCTGAAGAAGATAGTAAGAATAGCTACCGAGGCCGATGAGAAACGTCACGAGGAAAACGAAAGCAGAAAAGCAGGAGCAATGCAGTTATGCCAGGAGAAGATAGAAAAGCATAATCTGGAAATGAAGCTTACCGATGTGGAGTACACCTTTGACAACAACAAGATTATATTCTACTTCACCGCCGACGGACGGGTTGACTTCCGCGAACTGGTAAAAGACCTTGCCGGCGTATTCAGAATGAGGATAGAACTCCGGCAGATAGGCGTCAGAGATGAGGCGAAGATGCTGGGGGGAATAGGAAGCTGCGGGAGAAGCCTCTGCTGCGCATCGTGGCTTTCGGACTTTCAGCCGGTATCTATCAAAATGGCGAAGGTGCAGGATCTTTCCCTGAATCCTACGAAAATTTCCGGCATATGCGGAAGGCTCATGTGCTGCCTGAAGTACGAAAATGAGATTTACATGGAACTGAAGAAGGGTCTGCCTGATAACGGTGAGAAAGTTAAAACGGCGGACGGTCTCGGGAAAGTGGTGGATACAGATATACTTGGAAGCAAAGTTAAAGTAAGACTTTTCACAGGGGAGAAAGACGAGGACGGAAACGAGAAGCTTACCGCCGACGTTTACACATACGGGAAGGCCGATATAAAAAGGCTCAACCCGAAAAGAAAGAAATCTCAAAACAGAGATATACTTGAGGAAGTTGATGACGAATACATTGACGAGCTCAAAGAGCTCATCAGGGAGTAATCATGGCTCTCAGGTATGACAGGACAGGTTTTAATGACATCGTAATATGCCAGGACCCCGATGAATTCTGTTACGGAACGGATGCTGTGATTCTCGCTCATGAAGCCGCAGGCAGCACCATGGCCCATAGGAGGGACTGCGCAATAGCAGACCTTGGAACGGGAACAGGAATTGTACCCCTCATTCTGTCTCAGAAAACCGGGGCGGGCAGAATAATGGGTATAGAGGTTCAGAAACACTCCTTTGACCTTGCAGAAAAAAACCGCAGGGAGAACGGCCTGGATGACAGGATTTCATTTGTCCTCGGAAATGTAAGAGACGTCAGCCTTGAGTACGGCGCAGAATTTGATATAGTAACCTCCAATCCGCCGTATACAGCAGAAGGAGAAGGTATCGAAAGCGGAAACAGCGCAAAGGCTATAGCGCGCCACGAGATTCTGGGGACTTTAGATGATTTCCTGAAAGCGGCATCCTTTATGCTGAAGGATAAAGGAGAATTCTATATGATTCACAGACCGGGCCGTATCGTTGACATCTGCCAGGGGTGCAGGGAAAACAGACTTGAGCCCAGAGAAATGACATTTATTTCAGGAAAACCGGGGGAAAAGCCAAATCTGCTCCTGGTTAAATGCGTGAAAAACGGAGGCAGAGACCTTAAAGTACTGTCGCCCTTTGCAGTGAGAAATACGGACGGAAGTTTTACAGAAGAAATGCTGCGCTGCTACGATACGTAGAACGAACAAGGTAAAAAATAGTTGTTATTATTTGGGAATACGGTTATAATAATCCATGGAATGGATTTAGCCATAAAGGAGGAGCAAGATGATAACCATAGATATTAAGACTCTGCTTATTTATCTGGTGCTCGCTGCAGCGCTTGTGCTGGTGATTTATCTGATAGTACTGGTGAAGAATCTTATCGCAACGGTTAAAAGCACCAATCGTGTGCTGGAAGACACAGCTGTTGTGTCGGGCATAGTAGCCGAGAAGGCTAAGGCCGCCGACGGGCTTGCCGATGACGTAATAGAGGCGCTGGGCAGCTTTGCCAAGGCGGTGAAGGGTGAAGAGAACATCATTGCAGCTCTTTCCAACATAGCTAAAACAGTGGGAATGGCTATGTCTTTTGCCAGAAAAAAGGACGATAAGAAGAAAGAAAAATAGATTGCAGGCAGCTGAAGCTGCTCTGAAAGATATGAACGGTATTTAAAAAGGAGGACCCATTATGAAAGCGACAGGAATCGTACGGCCGGTAGACTCTCTCGGAAGAGTAGTAATCCCTATTGAACTAAGAAGAAATCTCGGAATAAACACTGACGACTCACTGGAAGTGTTCGTTGACGGACAGTTTATAATGCTTAAGAAATACGAGCCTGCCTGCATTTTTTGCGGTGAGGCTGACGGCGTGACTCTGGTTCACGGAAAGCCGGTATGCAGAAACTGTATCGATGAAATGAAAAACCTTTAATCATAAAAAGCCTGAAACTTGATGTGACAGGCTTTTTTGTTCGTAGATAAAAAACGCAGAATGGCGGAGGGGAAAATGGCAAAGTTTTTAGTTCAGAAGAGCGGGCCGCTGAACGGCGAGGTCGTAATAAGCGGAGCAAAGAATGCAGTGCTGCCACTTATGGCGGCTACCATACTGTCAGACGAGGAATGCCGGATAAGCGATGTACCGCAGCTGAGAGACGTTGATGTGATGAAAGACATCCTGAAGTCTCTCGGGGGAGAAATAAAAGCTGAAAATGACGGCGTCCTTGCCGTAAATATGAAAAAAATAGAAAAGTGCGAGGCAGACTATGATCTCGTGTCCAGAATGAGAGCATCGTTTCTGATTATGGGGTCACTTCTGGGAAGGTGCGGAAGGGCCAAGGTTTACATGCCGGGCGGATGTACCATAGGCGCAAGACCCATAGACCTTCATCTCAAGGGATTCGAAGCCCTGGGAGCGGAGATAATAGTAAAGGACAATTTCATAGAAGCCATATCACCGGAGGGCGGACTTAAGGGAGAAAGCATCTATCTGGATTTCCCGAGTGTAGGAGCCACGGAAAACATCATGGCTGCGGCGGTTCTTGCAAACGGCACTACATACATTGAAAACGCTGCTGAGGAGCCGGAAATAGTTGACCTTGCCAACTTCCTGAACAAAATGGGAGCAAGGATCAAGGGCGCGGGAACTGACACCATTAAAATAGAAGGCGTAGAGAGAGTCCACGGCGCCAGTCATACGGTTATTCCGGACAGGATTGAAGCGGGAACGTACATGCTGGCAGGGGCCATAACCAGAGGAACCCTTCTTCTGAAAAACATGGTGCCTGACCACGTAAAGCCTATTACAGCAAAGCTTCGCGAAAGCGGTGTAACTGTAGAACTTACGGACGAGGGACTTTATGTGGATGCATCAGGAGACAGAAAGCTGACGGCAGTCGATCTGAAAACGCTTCCTTATCCCGGATTTCCTACCGATATACAGTCTCCGTTCATGAGCTTTCTTACAACTGTTGAAGGCTCCAGTACGGTTATAGAGACCGTATTTGAGAACAGGCTTATGCATGTTGCGGAGCTTAACAGAATGGGCGCCAATATCATGACGGAAGGCAACAAGGCAGTAGTGCAGGGCTGCAAGAACCTTGAGGGAGCCCAGGTAATCGCCACGGATTTAAGAGCCGGAGCGGCTCTGGTTCTTGCGGGACTTGTTGCCAGCGGCACTACCGAGATTTCCGAGATATATCATATAGAACGCGGATACGAAAAGTTCACTGAAAAGTTCAGAGCAATCGGCGCTAACATAATGCGCGTTGAGGAGTAGAAAATGGCAGATCTGAAATATCTGGAGCTCCTGTCCAAGGACTATCCAAACATAAGGGCGGCAGCCGCAGAATATATAAACCTTCAGGCCATTCTCGCCCTGCCAAAGGGCACGGAATATTTCCTGAGCGATCTTCACGGAGAGCACGAGGCTTTTATCCACATGATAAAGAGTGCTTCCGGAACCATAAAGAGTAAGATTGACGAGCATTACGGCGGGATTTTGAGTGAAGAGGACAGAGACGACCTCGCTGCACTTATTTATAATCCTGAGGCTGAGATAAAGCGAAGAAAGAAAAGCGAGACAGACTTTGACAAATGGTGCGTAAACGTGTTATATCGCTTAGTTACGATATGCAAATCCGTTTCCACCAAGTACACCAGATCAAAAGTAAGAAGAAGACTTCCGAAGTACCTTGACTACGCTATGGACGAGCTGCTTCACGCCGATGACGAGGAGAACCGCGCTCACTATTACAGCGAAATCATAAACACCATCGTCTATAACGGCATGGCCGAGACCTTCATATGTGAAATGGCTGAGGCTACAAGCAGACTGGCGGTGGATCAGCTTCACATCATAGGCGACATATTCGACAGAGGAGCTCATCCCGACTCTATAATGGACTACCTTATGGATTTTCACGACGTGGACTTCCAGTGGGGAAACCACGACGTAGTATGGATGGGAGCTGCCGCGGGTAATCTGGCGTGCATAGCCAACATCGTCAGGATGAATATAAGCTATAACAACTTCGACATGCTGGAAGTGGGGTACGGAGTGAACCTGAGGCGTCTTGCAACCTTTGCGGCAAACACCTACGCCGACGACCCGTGCACCAAGTTTGCCCCACATATTCTCGATAAGAATAAATTTGATCCCGTGGACGAAAGCCTTGCCGCCAAGATGCATAAGGCTATAGCCGTATGCCAGTTCAAAGCCGAAGGGCAGATAATCCTGGCGCATCCGGAATATCACCTTGACAACAGGCTGCTGCTTGACAAGATAAACTTCGAGGATAAGACCATAGTTATCGACGGCGTGAAGTACGACCTTATGGACACCAATCTTCCGACGGTGGACCCTGAAAACCCTTACGAGTTTACGGCGGACGAGCTTGAGGTAATGAATTCACTTCAGGCATCGATCCTGAATTCTGAAAAACTTCAGAGGCACATAAAGTTTCTTTTCAGCCACGGCGCTTTATACACGAAGGTCAACGGCAATCTCCTGTATCACGGCTGCATTCCGATGGACGAAAACGGGGAATTCATCGAGGTGGAGATAAACGGAGGGAAGTTCAGGGGTAAGGAACTTATGGATCACCTGGACGCCCAGGTGAGGAGGTCATATTTCTCCCCTGAAGAGGTTCTTCGCTACGGTAAAAGCGGCGACATAATGTGGTACCTGTGGCTCGCAAAGGATTCTCCTCTCTTCGGAAAGGAGAAGATGACCACCTTCGAACGGCTTTTCATCGCCGACAAAGCCGCCCACAAGGAGCCGGTAAGACCTTACTACAAGCTGATCAAGGAAAGAGGTCCGTGCGAGAAGATACTCAGAGAGTTCGGTCTGGATCCGAACAGAGGAAAGATATTAAACGGTCACGTTCCCGTTAAGATAAAGGACGGCGAAAGCCCTATCAAAGGCGGCGGCCTCCTCTACGTAATAGACGGCGGAATCTCAAAGGCCTACCAGAAGCAGACCGGTATTGCGGGATATACATTCATTTTCAATTCCCGGTTCATGGCTCTGGCTGCCCACAAGCCGTACAAGCCTCTGAAACCAGACGGCACTCAGGAATTCTCAAGCCCGGTAGTCACCACCGTGGAAACCCTGCCTGAAAGACTTCTTATAATAGACACCGACAAGGGAGCGGAGCTGACGGAGCAGGCGGAGAGAGTCAAGGAACTGGTCGATGCCTACCGCAAGGGCAAGATAAAAGAAAAAGAAAGAGAATAACGAAAGCGCGCTGCGCCCTGAGATTGGTTTCAGGGGCAGCGCGTTTTGTGTGAATGCGATTTTTCATTGGTTTTAAGGAATAGTTCGACAAAGACCACGTTTTTTCGTAATGAGGTCGAACGGTTTTTCGACAAAAAATGGAGATTTGGGGCCTTAGGTCGAACTTTTTAGACATAAACCTGTTGAAAATAGCAAATATGTTCGACCTTGAAGCCGTTTTCAGGCTTTGATGTCGAAAAACCGTTCGACTTATTTTCAAATTTCGCCTTAAAAGTCGAGCACGCCCCATACAAAGCCGAGCAGCGCCACCTTGCAAAAATAACTGAAATTTTTCAAAAAATAGTATTGACAAACTATTATGATGGGTTATAATATACTCAAGAAGCGAGGAAGCAAAGAAGCGTAAGCGACGAAGCAGGTTCGCTGAAGATGAAGTTGCGATGTGAGAGTCGTAACCCAAGAAAGAGGTGAGTCCACCAGAAGTGACAGAGTTAAATCAGAAGAGATAATACCGGATGTTTTGAAGGTTTAGCGATTGTGGTTGATAGAGAGCGAGGCCGAAAAAAAGAAACATCCGGTATTATTTTTTTGTTGTTTTTTTGAGGGATAGGCCTTTACTTTATCGCTTTAACGTGGTAGAGTAATAAAGCAGATATAAAGTAAGCAGATGAAAGCAGCTGAAATATAGACTGCAAAGCAGGCGAAAAAGTAAACTGAAACGAAGGCGGACTAAATGAAATTCAGATTTGATCAGACACTTACGAAAGAAGATATGAGACAGCTGAGCCTCAGACACATCTACGAGCATTTCGGATACGTTCACTATAAGATGAACAAGTTCGAGGAATACGACCTTTATGCGGAGAATAAGGATTTTCTGGCGGGGGACAAGATTATAACATTTACGGACACCAACGGAAGGCTGCTGGCTTTGAAGCCGGACGTGACCCTTTCCATAGTGAAGAACTATATCGATGTACCCGGGGAAGTGAAAAAGGTCTACTACAGCGAGAACATATACAGAACGTCGAGAAACACCAGAACGTATAAAGAGATAATGCAGACGGGCCTGGAATGTATCGGCGATCTGGACGTGTACCAGACGGCGGAGGTGCTGATGCTTGCGGCGGCAAGCCTTGAGGCTCTGGGAGAAAGCAGATACATTCTGGACGTTTCTCACATGGGCCTTATAAGGGGATTTTTGCAGGAGCTTGAGCTGAGGCCGAAGCACGAGGAAATGTTCCTTTCCCTTCTCAGAAAGAAAAACGTCCACGGCATAAGAACGCTCTTTGACAGCATCGGAACGGGGGACAAGCTGAGAGAGACGGCCATAGCTCTTGCATCCACATACGGTTCGCCGGAAAGCGTAATAGAGGCGCTTCGCGGATCGTCATTAAACGATACGATGGATGAGGCCCTTGATGAGCTTGAGACCATATGCAGAATTCTGCAGGCCCAGGGAGCCGACGGCGTACACCTGGATTTCTCCCTGGTAAACGACATGAGCTACTACAACGGAGTGATGTTCAGGGGTTACATAGAAGGCATACCGTCAGGAGTTCTGTCGGGAGGAAGATACGATGAGCTTCTCGACAAAATGGGCAAGCGAAGAAGTGAAAAGTCCGGTGCCATAGGCTTTGCCATAAATATGGATCTCATAAACGGCTGCGCGGAGGATCAGGAGGAGTACGACGTAGACGTTCTGCTCCTTTACGGAAAAGCTGCGGAAAGTGAAAACTTTGACCCGGAAGACCTGGCGGACAGGGTAAACGCTTTGATAGAAGAGGGATATTCGGTGCAGGCGCAGAAAAATCCTCCGGAAAGGCTGAAATACAGAAAACTCATGGAATATCTGCCGGGAGGTGTGTTAAAATGAATGATATTATAAACGTTGCCCTCCCAAAGGGCAGGCTTGGAGAAAAAGTATACGATATGTTTGAGGCGGCAGGTTTTCCGTGTCCGTCCATAAAGGAGGACAGCAGGAAGCTCATATTTGAATCCGAGGGAGCGGGAGTAAGGTACTTCTGGGTAAAGCCTTCGGACGTTGCCATCTACGTGGAGAGAGGAGCTGCGGACATAGGTGTTGCGGGCCGGGATATCCTGCTGGAGTACGAGCCCGACGTCTACGAGCTCTTGGACCTTGAGACGGGAAAGTGCAGAATGTGCGTGGCAGGAAAGAGGGACTTCAGGGACAATCCGGGAAAGACTCTCAAAGTCGCCACCAAGTTCTCAAACATAGCGGCGGACTATTACGGCAGGCAGAGCCGGGATATAGATATCATAAAGCTTTCCGGCTCCATCGAGATTGCCCCTATCCTGGGACTTTCGGACGTCATAGTGGACATCGTGGAGACGGGAACCACCCTTAAGGAAAACGACCTGGTGGTCCTGGACACCATAGTGGATATAAGCGCCCGCCTCATTTCAAACAAAGTCAGCTTCAAGTTCAAAAACCGCAGCATAGAGAAGATAAGCAGAGCTTTGAGAGACGTGGTTCAGGATATGCAGAAACAGAGGTAGAAACCAATGATTAAAATATTAAAGTACGGAAAGGTACCGGCGTCGGAGATATTTGACCGTGGAACTGCCGCGGATTCGGTGGAGGACGTGGTTGCCGGAATAATAGGGGACGTCAGGGAAAACGGCGACGAGGCCCTTTTGAGGTACTGCAGTAAGTTTGACGAAGCGGACCTTGAGAGCCTTGAGGTTTCGGAAGAGGAATGGCAGGAGGCCATGGATGAAGTGGATCCCGCACTCATAGAGGTGATGAAAAAATCCGCCGCCAACATCAGAGCCTTTCACGAAAAGCAGGTGAGAAACAGCTTCATCATAAATGATAAAGATGGAATAGTAATGGGACAGAAGGTGGTGCCCCTTGACAGGGCGGGCCTTTACGTTCCGGGAGGAACGGCCAGCTATCCGTCATCGGTGCTGATGAACGCCATTCCGGCAAAGATTGCCGGGGTGAAGGAGATGGTTATAACCACCCCGTCAAAGGGCGGAAAGCTGAACCCTGTTATTCTGGCCGCAGCAAGGATAGCGGGAGTTGACAGGGTGTTCAAGGTCGGCGGTGCGCAGGCCGTGGCGGCTCTTGCTTACGGAACGGAAACCGTTCCGCGGGTCGATAAGATAGTAGGCCCGGGAAACGCTTTTGTTGCAGAGGCGAAAAAGCAGGTGTTCGGCAGAGTTGCCATAGATATGATAGCCGGTCCCAGCGAAATTCTCGTTTTGGCGGACGGAACGTGCAACCCGGAGTTCATGGCGGCGGACATGCTGAGCCAGGCCGAGCACGACAAAAACGCCAGCGCGGTTCTCGTGACGGACAGCGAAGAGCTGGCGGAGGCGGTGGCTTCGGAAATAGAAAGACAGCTTGAGACCCTGCCGCGAAAGGAAATTGCGGGGGCGTCCATAGAAAGCAACGGAAAGATAATAGTTACGGAAAACCTTGAGGACGCGGTGGACGTGGTAAACGAAATAGCGCCGGAGCACCTTGAAATATGCACAGATGCGCCTTTTGACATGCTGGGAAGGGTTCGCCACGCGGGATCCGTATTCCTGGGCAAGAACTGCCCTGAGGCTCTGGGAGACTACTTCGGAGGCCCTAACCACACACTGCCGACGGGAGGAACGGCCAGATTCTCAAGCCCTCTTTCCGTAGACGATTTTGTCAAAAAGTATCAGTACACATATTACACGGAAGATGCGTTCAGAGAGTGCGCGGCGGACATTGCAGCCTTTGCGAGAGCGGAAGGGCTGGAGGCCCACGCAAGGAGCGCGCTGGTTCGCACAGGAGTGAAAGCCGGAGAAAAGTAAGATGAGCAGATTTTTCAGCGAGAAATTTAAAAGCCTCGATCCGTACGTTCCGGGGGAGCAGCCCCGGGATATGAAATACGTAAAGCTAAATACCAACGAGTCTCCTTATCCTCCTTCGCCGGAGGTACTGGCGTGCATGAGCCCGGAGAACGTAAAAAAGCTCAGGCTGTACCCGGATCCGGAATCGGCGGCCCTTAAGGACGCCATAGGAAAAGCCGAAGGCCTCAGGAGGGAAAACGTGTACGTGGCAAACGGCTCCGACGACATACTGAACTTCGCCTTCATGGCCTTTTCAAAGCCCGGGGGAAAGGTGTATTTTCCGGATCTGACATACGGATTCTATCCGGTATTTGCGGCGCTGCACGGCCTTGAAGCCGTGGAGATTCCAGTAAAGGACGACTTCTCCATAGATCCGGCGGATTACTTCGGAGCGGACGGAATGGTGATCATAGCCAACCCTAACGCGCCGACGGGACGAATATTGCAATTGGACGATATACGGAAAATCCTTGAAAATAACAGGGATAACGTGGTTCTGATCGACGAAGCCTACGTGGATTTCGGAGCAGAGTCGGCCGTATGCCTCACGGGAGAATATGACAATCTTCTCGTCTGCCGGACTTACAGCAAGTCAAGGTCCATGGCGGGAGCCCGTCTGGGATACGCCCTGGGGGATAAGTCCCTTATAGCCGATCTTGAGACCCTGAAGTTTTCAACCAACCCGTACAACATAAACACCCTGACCCAGCTTGCGGGCATCGCAGCCATGAAATCGGAGGAGTACTACAGGGACAGGTGCCGGGCGATACAGGCCACCAGGGAAAAGACGGCGGCGGAGCTCATAAAGCGGGGCTTTACGGTAGTTCCGTCCATGGCCAACTTCATATTCGTAAAGTCGGACAGGATTTCGGGAGAGGACCTTTACAGAGGCCTGAGAGAGCGTGGAGTTCTCGTAAGGCACTTCGACAAAGAGAGAATAAAGGATTACAACAGAGTCACCATCGGAACGGACGAGGAGATGGACATCTTCCTCTGCTGCGTTGATGAAATGCTGAAAGGAGCGTTGAAATGAGAAAGAGTGAAATAGAGAGAACCACCGGAGAAACCTCGGTGCGTGTATCCCTTAATATAGACGGACGGGGCGAATCTGAAATAAGTACGGGAGTGGGCTTTCTTGACCACATGCTTACACTCTTTGCCCGCCACGGCAGGTTCGACCTCAACGTCTACTGCGAAGGCGATACCTACGTGGACGATCATCACAGCGTGGAGGACGTGGGAATAGTCCTGGGTACGGCGTTTCGTGAAGCCCTCGGCGACATGGGAGGGATAAACAGGTACGGAAATATAATTCTTCCTATGGACGAGGCTCTTATCCTGGCGGCCGCAGACATTTCGGGCAGAAGCTTCCTGTCATACGATGTAAGCGTTCCGACAGAGAAGATAGGAACCTTCGATACAGAGCTTGCAGAGGAGTTCTTTGCGGCCTTTGTCAGAAACGCGCAGGTCACCCTTCACGTCAGAAAGCTTTCGGGAACCAATTCCCACCACATAATTGAGGGCGCGTTCAAAGCCTTCGGAAGAGTTATGCGGGAGGCTGCGGCGGTGGACGAATCCCTCGGCGGCGCGGTTCCTTCCACGAAAGGAGTCCTTTAGATGCTTGCAATAGTAGACTATGGAGTGGGGAATCTCTTTTCCCTGAAAAGCTCTCTTGGAGCCATCGGAGCAGAAGCTCTGGTAACGGGAGATCCGGAGGAGATAAGAAAAGCGGACAGAATAATTCTGCCGGGAGTGGGAGCGCTCGGTGACGCCGCGGAAAAGCTTCACGCCGGCGGCCTCGACAAAGTGGTCAAGGAGGAGGCGGCGAAGGGGAAGCCTCTCCTGGGAATATGCCTCGGCATGCAGCTTCTCTTTGACGAGGGAGAGGAGTACGGAAACCACAGATGCTTGGGACTGATTCCGGGCAAAGTCGTGTCCATGAAACCGGTAATACCGGAAGGGTACAAGGTTCCCCACATAGGCTGGAACAGGCTCATCTTTCCGGAGGACAGGCCTAAGAGCCAGCTGTTTAAATACATAGACGAGGGAGACTGCGTGTACTTCGTTCACTCATATTACGCGTCGGAGTGCGGACCGTACGTGATTGCGGATACGGAATACGGAGTCCGTCTTACGGCCGCTACGGCAAAGGGCAATGTGTACGGATGTCAGTTTCATCCCGAAAAGAGCGGCAAAGTGGGACTTTCCATGCTCAAAGCCTTCTGCGAGCTGAAGCCGGGAGAGGAGGCGGGCATATGAACGTATTTCCTGCCATAGATATATTTGAAGGAAAGGCCGTAAGGCTTTTTAAAGGCGATTATAACGAGATGACCGTCTACAGCGATAATCCTGCGGAGTTTGCGGCGGAGTTCGAGAAAAAAGGCGCCCGCTTTCTCCACATGGTGGATCTTGAAGGCGCAAAATCCGGCCTCACTCCCAACCTTGAGACCGTAAGGAAGATAGCGTCGGAGACGGGGCTTTTCACCCAGCTGGGCGGAGGAATAAGAAGCCTTGAAACCATAGAAAAATACCTTGAAATCGGCGTGGACAGGCTCATTCTGGGAACTGCCGCCATTACTGAAGATGGCTTTGTCCGCAGGGCGGTAGAAAAATTCGGAGCGGAGCACATCGCCGTAAGCGTGGACATAAAAGACGGCCTTGTGGCCATAAAAGGCTGGACAGAGGTCAGCGACGTGACCTGCGAGGATTTCTGCGCCCGCATGGAGGCGGACGGCGTTAAAACGGTCATATGCACAGACATAAGCAGGGACGGAGCCATGAAGGGTACCAATCTGAAGCTTTACGGGAAGCTGAACGAAAGGTTCGGTCTCGATATTATCGCCTCCGGCGGCGTTTCTTCTCTTTCCGACGTGAAGGCTTTGTCGGAGATGAATCTCTACGGGGCGATTTTGGGAAAGGCTCTGTATACCGGGTCCGTAGACCTTGAAGAGGCTATCAGCCTTGCGGGCCGTCAGGACGAGCCTGAGAAGGGAGGCAGACTTTGATAACTAAAAGAATAATCCCATGCCTTGACGTAAAGGACGGACGGGTGGTCAAAGGGGTCAATTTCCAGGGGCTTTCCGATGTATCCTCACCGGTGGAGCTGGGAAGGTACTACTCGGAAAACGGCGCGGACGAGCTGGTTTTCTACGATATAACCGCTTCGGCAGAAGGACGTGCTCTGTTTACGGACATTCTGACTGAGGTTGCGAGAACCATATTCATACCCCTTACCGTAGGCGGAGGAATAAACACCATTGACGATTTTGACAGAGTTTTAAAGTGCGGCGCTGACAAAGTCAGCGTCAACTCGGGAGCCATAAGAAACCCGGGCCTCATAAGCGAGGCGGCAAAGAAGTACGGCGACCAGTGCGTCGTTCTTTCCGTGGACGCAAAACGGGAAGACGGCCGTTTCTGCGTTTACGCCAAAGGCGGAAGGGAAAACACCGGAATGGACGCCATAGAATGGATAAAAAAGGGAATCTCCTTAGGCGCAGGAGAGATCGTCTTAAACAGCATAGACACCGACGGCGTAAAGAAGGGCTTCGACCTTGAAATGCTGAAAGCCGTGTGCGATATTTCCCCGGTTCCCGTAATAGCTTCGGGCGGCGCGGGATGTATCGAAGACTTCATAACCCTATTTAAGGAGATACCGGAAGTAGACGCAGGCCTTGCGGCTTCCATATTTCACTTCGGCGAAGTTGCAATCCCGGATCTGAAGAAAGCTCTGGCGGAAGCCGGAATAAACGTGAGATAAACAGGGCGGAACAGGAGATGACTGAAATGGTTAAGATAGATGAACTTAAATTTGACGAGAAGGGACTTATCCCTGCGGTGGTGACGGACTTTTCCAGCGGCAAGGTGCTGACCGTCGCCTATATGAACAGGGAAAGCCTTGAGATTTCAATGAAGAAGGGACTGACATGCTTCTGGAGCCGCTCAAGACAGGAGCTCTGGCTGAAAGGTGAGACTTCGGGAAACTACCAGCACATTTACAGCATAACGGCCGACTGCGATCGGGACGCTCTGGTGGTGAACGTGACAAAGGACGGCCCGGCGTGTCACCTGGGCACCGACTCCTGCTTCAACGATCTGGTTTACCTGAATCCGGAAAATGCCGGGTTCACCATGGAAAGCCTTATGGAGCTCATTGAGGGCAGAAAGACGGAGAAGAAGGAAGGCTCCTACACCACGTATCTCTTTGAAAAGGGAATCGACAAGATTTTAAAGAAGGTGGGCGAGGAGTCCACCGAGGTCATAATTGCAGCCAAAGCCGGCGACAAGGCCGAAACCATATACGAGATTTCTGACCTTGTCTACCACGTGATGGTTCTCATGATAGAGATGGGGATTACACTTGATGACATCAGGGCGGAGCTTGCAAGCCGCCACGTGATTGACCACAAGGTCAAGCAGGAGAAGATGGTATAGGGAGCGTCGTTGGCGGTGGTTTAAGCTGCTTAACTTCGCTTTGAACTATCTTATTTTATCGCGCTCTGCCGCACTTTATCGCGCTTCGACAAAGACGTCTGTTTCAGGCGTTTCTGCCGAAGCTTTTTCGGCTTTGCAGTCCGTGTCTGCAGATTTTGTCGAAAGTTTATCGGTCAAAACCTGCATCTTCCGGTGATATCTTCGGCAAATCAGTCGCATACAACTAAAAATGTCGAAAAACCTTCGACATTTTCCCGGAAAACCCGTCTCGTTGTCGAAGGCCTGCTTAAATTCTGCTATATACTGCATGCATAGCCTGCCGTGACGCAGCACAACAAGAAAGAGGGCTTTCACTTAAGCCCCCTTTTAGGTTTCCATTATTTATTTTTACCTTCAGTTACTACCGAATCTATATAAATGGTCTCCTTCTCATGTGATAACTTATGAGACAACACATCTATCAGATGAATCTGCTGAGATTTCGGCGTTTAACTTATGCAGGATATTTTCCTCTGCTCTGCAGTGTCTACTGCTGGATTCTGCTCGTCTCTAAAACAGATTTCTGATTCGAAGTGCTGCCGCAATCTTGTCTCCTGGTCCTAAAAACGTCTTCTTCATTGCGACTCACTCCTTTCCTCAAGATTCCATTCCCATATATGAAAACTTGTTTCTTTCGTTGTATTTATACTAATACAAAAGGAGTCAGAAGTCAACACCTTTTTTTACATTTTTTATAGTTTTTATATTTCTGACATTAATTCCCGTGATATAATAGCTTATCGGAAATTCATAAAGACGACAGGGTTACAAGGAGGGAAAATGGAAGTAAAACGTATTTCCTGTGGTGAGCATCTGTGGACAAAGGCTGCAGACTTTGCGGAAGAGTGCTCGTGGGCAGCCGGAAAACACGTGGCGCAGCTTCTTCGGGAAAACAGGTTCGGCGACGGGGAAGCCTTCTTTGCAGCCGTAGAAGGCGGGAGAATCCTGGGATACTGTACGCTCTTAAAGGAGGACTATTTTTCCGAAAACAGGTACACCCCCTGGATAAGCAGCGTCTTTGTAACGGAAGAGGCCAGAGGAGACAAAATAAGCTTTCAGATGGTAGAGACGGCGGTTTCCTATGCGCGAAGCCGCGGATTCAGGGAGGTATACATACCGTCGGAGACCAAGGGGCTTTACGAGAAGTGCGGGTTCAGAGAGATTGACGCCATGGCAAACCTTGCGGGAGATATGTGCGTTATTTACGAAAGGGAAATACTGTAAGGATTGCAACAGTTTAAAAGGGGTATCAATATAGCGCTGAGACAGGTCTTCATATAATAAGGCCTGTTTTTTACAGGCGGAGTTTGGTATAATAGATGAGGTCTTAAAATTAACAGCACGGGAGATGATTTAATTGCAGATTACCGACAGAGCGAAGAACTGCAACGGCTGCTCGGCCTGCATCGTCGGATGCAAGTACAGCGCCATTAAAATGGTAACGGGAGAGGACGGAAGAAAGTACCCGGTCATAGACGAGAACGGATGCAACAAGTGCAACAACTGCCTGCTCTACTGTCCTTTGTATAACCCGGTGACCCTGCCACAGTTCGACGACTTTTACGAATACGACAACGAGTACTACGAGAGAGATATGCCGAAGGTTTACCGGGCCACGAAACGAAGCATCAAAAACGGCGTGACTACAGACTTTACAGGCACTCTTTGTCAGATAGCCGGACTGAAATCCCTGATGGGCGATAAGCTGAGCCATGATCTGAGGCTTTACCCGTTATTCTGCGACAGGGAGAATCCGAGACGCCCGGAGTGCAAAGACTGTATTTTCTGGGACGTGGAATAATATGACGACAAAGGCTGAAGCGAGAAAGCGGGCGGCGGCAGTCAGAGAAAGCCTGAGCCCGGAATATATGAAAGAAGCGTCGGAAGTCATATCGCGCAAAGTCTTAAGCCTTCGCCGGTTCAAAGAGTGCGGCAGTCTGTTCATCTATGTTTCCGTAGCCGGAGAGCCGGATACGGAGAAGATAATAAGGGCGGCGCTCGACGCGGGAAAGAGAGTTTTCGCGCCCAGGTGCACGGGGCCGGGAGTTATGGAGGCTGCGGAGGTTGCGGACTTTGACAGAGATCTTGCTCCCGGAAAATACGGAATCCCGGAGCCTAAAGGCGGCGAGGTGATTTTGCCGGAGGATATCGACTTTGCGGTAATACCATGCGCGGCGGCAGCCTTTGACGGAAGAAGGCTGGGCCACGGAGCGGGATTTTACGACAGATACCTTGAAAAGACGAAGTGCCCGGCGGTGGCGTTGTGTTTTTCCCCGCTCGTCACGGAGGACATTCCGACGGAATCTTACGATGTAAAGGCTGATATGGTGATAACGGATGCTGAGTAATCTTATAGTGGCCCTGGAGGCCGTGGTGCCGGTGTTCGTTCTAATCGGAATCGGCATGGCGGTGAGGAAGGCCGGAATTGTAAACGAAACAGAAAACAAACACTTCAACAGGCTCATATTCCTGGTGTTCTTCCCGACTCTGATGTTTCAGAACCTCTACGGGACGGATATAAGGGAGGCGGCGAACCCGAGGCTTATAGGATTCGGCGTGGTATCGGTGCTGGTGATTTTCGCCGCGGCCGTTTTGGTGGTGACGAGGATAGAGAAAAATCCCCATTCCCGGGGAGCCATGATACAGGCTATATTCAGGAGCAATTTTGTGCTCATGGGAATTCCTGTGGCGACTAACATATGCGGTCACGGAAATATTGCGGCCACGGCCATAATGGTAGCCGTCATAGTTCCTCTGTTCAACGTCCTTGCGGTCATAACCCTGGAAATTTTCAGGGGCGGACGGGTTTCGGCGGGCCACATAGTGGTACAGATTATAAAGAACCCCATAATAATAGGAGCGGTTGCGGGAATAATCGTGTCCCTTGCAGGGATTCACGTTCCGGAGCTCATAGAGTCCATAATAGACGAGATGTCCCAGGTGACGACTCCTGTGGCGCTGATCATTTTGGGAGCGTCCTTCAGCTTTTCCAGCATCAGAAGGTGCAAAAGGAATCTGGTTATTTCGGTTGTGGGCAAGCTTGTAGTCGTTCCGGCGGTGTTTCTGCCCCTTGCGGCTTTTGCGGGATTCCGGGGCGTGGAGTTCGTCACCCTCATCGCGGTATTTGCGGCGCCGGCGGCGGTATCGTCCTTTACCATGGCGGAAGCCATGGACAGCGACTCGGAGCTTGCGGGAAACTGCGTGATATTTTCGTCGCTCTTTGCCGGAATCACCCTTTTTCTGTGGATATTCATCTTCAAATCTCTGGGGATGTTTTAATAAGTATAATTATCTTGAAAGGAGTCAGATAAAATGACAGATTGCAATCACGACTGCAGCTCCTGCGCATCAATCGGAAACTGCAGCGAAGAAAACACCGGTATCAAAAAAGCGCCTATGAACGGTATGTCCAGCGTTAAGAAGGTAATCGGCGTGGTAAGCGGCAAAGGCGGAGTAGGAAAATCGTCCGTAACCTCCCTTCTGGCATCGGCTGCCGCCGCCGCAGGGAAAAATGTGGCCATTCTCGACGCCGACATTACCGGACCGTCCATTCCGAAGGCGTTCGGTCTTGCCGAAAGAGCGGTAGGAAACGAGACTATGATTATGCCTGTAAAGACTGCAGGGGGCATTAAGGTGATGTCCATAAATCTGCTTCTTGAAAACGAGACGGATCCTGTGGTCTGGAGAGGTCCTATCCTGGGCGGCGTTGTGGAGCAGTTCTGGTCCGACGTCGTATGGGGCGATATAGACGTTATGTTTGTGGACATGCCGCCGGGAACGGGAGATGTTGCCCTTACCGTATATCAGTCCCTGCCTGTTGACGGAATCGTAATCGTTACGTCTCCGCAGGAGCTGGTGGAGATGATAGTGGAGAAAGCCGCAAAGATGGCGGACATGATGAACATTCCTATCGTGGGCATCGTCGAGAACATGAGCTATTTCAAGTGTCCTGACTGTGGAGCCGAGCACAGGATTTTCGGCGAAAGCCACATCGAGGATATCGCGGCTCAGTACGGAATAGCCGAAATCGCAAAGCTTCCTATGGATGCGGAGTTGGCCCGGGCCTGCGACAACGGCACCGTGGAAAACTACGAATGTCCGCAGATCAAGGAGCTTGCCGAGAGCCTGTAGTCCCGGTCTGCAATGCGCTTTGGCGTGAGCTTTGGCGTGGGCAGGGTGCGTGCTTTGAAGTGAGCCGGACGCATGCTTTGACAAAAGGCTACTCTGCTGCGGAAAAGGTCAAGGCGAAATTTGACATATCGAAGAGATTTTACAAAGAGGTCAAGGCATTTCTCCTATGTGTGGGGGAATTTCTTGACCTTTTAAGTTTTTCAGGTGGGTTTTGTAAAAAAACGCCTTGACCTGCGGGGCGAAAATTGAAGTCTTTGTCAAAACGAAAAAGCTTTTCTTTAAACGGGCAGTCCTGTCGACAGCCGGAATAGTCAAAGAGGGGTTGACAAAGTGGTTAGTCTATGCTAACCTGTATTCACAACATGAAGTTAGATATGACTAACCAGATAGAGTCTGATAAAGTCTGCCGCGAGGAAAGCGGCAAGAGTACAGGGAAAGGAGTATTCCATGAGCATAGTCATAATCGGGGGAAATGAGAGAATGGAGAGGCAGTACGAGGAGATATGCAGAGGCTACGGCTGCACGGCCAAGGTTTTTACCAAGGAGAGCGGGGCGCTGAAGAGAAAAATCGGAAGTCCGGATATGCTCATCTGCTTCACGAAGACTGTATCTCATAAGATGATGAATGCGGCAAGGACGGAGTGCAGAAAGGGAGGATTTCCGATGGTCGCGTGCCACAGCAGCAGCGGAACGGCCCTTGAAGAGCTGCTTAGGGAAAAGACCGGCGCGCTCAAAAAAGCTTAATTGTTTGACATCGACGGCCCTCATATGATAAATTTTAAGTAGATATACTAAGGAATATGGGGGATTTTGTTTTGGACTACATTATATATGCCGTAGCGGCCGTGGTGGTCGTGATTCTGGCGGTGAACGCTTCCAGATATGCGAATATGCTGGACAGGAACAGCAAACTTCCGGGGGCATTTATAGGAGCGGTGGTTCTGGCGGCGATTACGTCACTGCCGGAGTTTTTTACCAGTCTGTCCTCGGTTACGATTTTTCATATGCAGGACTTCCCTGTGGGGAACGTGCTGGGAAGCAACATCTTCAATCTTTCCGTCATGTCCCTGATGATTCTCGTATACGGGAAGAAATTCAGAAAGGCCAGACTTTCCAGAGTCTACTCAAGAATAGCCATTATAGTTATAATTATGTATGCTCTTGCGGGAATCGGCTTTATAGCAGGAAACAGACTGTCCATAGCCCACTTTGGCGTAGTTTCGGTGCTTATAGCACTCCTTTACATCGCCGGAGCAAAATATGCAGCCATGGCCGACGATATAACCGCCGACGAATCGGCTTTGAAATATGTGGCGTCGGTGGACAAAGGGCTTTCCAACAGACAGGCTCTTGGAAGGCTTATCGTCACGTCTGGATTTCTGGTAATAGCGAGTGGCGCAGTGACATACGCGGCGGGCAATCTCACCGTAGCATGGGGACTTTCCAACGGATTTGCGGGAGCCGTTTTTCTCGGAATCGCGACATCCATTCCGGAGGTCACATCCGTGGTAACATTGTTCAGAGTGAAGAATTTTGATATAGCCGTCGGCGGGATTATAGGAAGCAGCATGTTCAACTTCCTGATTCTTGCCATAACCGACGCTGTATATCTGAGGAATATCTACATAGTTTCCGAGCCTAAGATTGAAATAATGACCCTTGCAGGTCTCCTTTCGACGGCGTTCTTCCTGCTCATGATGATAGAAAGAGAAAAGGACAGACGAATGAACATCGTCTGCCCGATTCTGATAATACTCTGCTATGCGGGATTCTTCTTTATCTGATTTTATCGACCCTGTTAAGGCTTCCTCCGTCGAGGAAGCTTTTTAAGTTGGCGGCGCAAATGCCCACGACTCTTTCTCTGCATTCCCGTGGCATCCAGGCGATGTGAGGGGTTATAATGCAGTTGTCCAGACTTATGAGAGGGTTATCCCGTTCCGGAGGCTCGACTGAAAGCACGTCCAGCGCGGCAAAGGAAAGCTTTCCTGATTTCAGCGCCGCCGCAAGGTCCTCTTCGTTTACCAGCTTTCCTCTGGCGGTGTTTATGAGAACGGCGCCGTCTTTCATATCCGATATGAAATCCGCGTTCACAAAGCCCTCGTTTTCCGCCGTGAGAGGACAGTGGAGGGTCAGAATATCGGATTTCAGAGCGGCGTCTCTGTTACGGCTGTAAACGTTCACCGTCATACCGAAGGCTTCCGCAATCTTTGCCACCTGCTTTCCGATGCTGCCGTAGCCTACGATGCCCAGAGACATTCCCGACAAAGTGTGGGTGGGAAGGTCAAAGAAGGTGAAGTCTCTGCAGTTCTGCCATCTCCCTGAAGCAACCTGAGCGCCGTAGTAGCCGGTGCGGTTTTCTATTTCAAGTATGAGCGCAAAGACGTGCTGAGCCACGGCGTCTGTAGAATATGCGGGAACATGGCATACGGCGATGCCAAGGCTTTCGGCGGCCTTTACATCAACGTTGTCAAAGCCCGTAGCTGTAACTCCTATGAATTTAAGCTTTGGAGACTTTTTCATAAGCTCTTCGGTGATTTTGCACTTGCTGGTAAAAAAGCCGTCCAAATCTTTAATTCTTTCCTCCAGCTCATGGGGAGAAGTCCTGTCGTATACGGTAAAGTCGCAAAGCCTTCCGACAGGCTCCCAGGACAGGTCGCTCTGGACTATGGATATTCCGTCTAAAATTGCTGCTTTGAACATATCATCAATCCTTTCTCAAAGGCTGCATCTTCAGCTCAGGTAAATAATTATACCATAAGGTGCAGATTTTGTGGTAAGATATAAGATATATCAAAAGGAAGAACGAAAGGAATTATCTATGTGTACCATTATAGCCGCATCCAGAAATCAGCATAAGATTTCCGAGATAGAGGCCATAACGAAAAAGTTCGGCATGAAGGTTATCTCCAGAGACGATGCGGGACTTGACAAAAGGGAAATCGAAGAGGACGGCAGGACCTTCGAGGAGAACTCCTTTAAAAAGGCGGACGCCATCATGAAGATGTCCGGACAGGTCACCATCGCCGATGACTCGGGGCTCGAGGTGGAATACCTGGGAGGAGAGCCGGGGATTTTTTCTGCGAGATATGCCGGCGAAAACTGCGATGACGAGAAGAACAACATCAAGCTTCTCACCATGCTTGAGGGGGTGCCGTACAGCGACAGAAAGGCGAGATTCGTCTCTGTCATAACCATGGTTTACCCCGACGGCGAGACACTGGTGGCAAGGGGAGAGTGCAGCGGACATATAATCGACTTCCCGGTGGGGGATAACGGCTTCGGTTATGACCCTCTGTTCGTGCCCGAAGGATATCAGGAGACTTTTGCTCAGATGAGCGCGGAGGAAAAGAACAGGATAAGCCACAGGGCAAAGGCCCTCGAGAAGCTGGAAAAGCTCCTTGAGGAGAGAGAAAAGAGAATTTCAGAAGAAGGCTGAGGGTTATGGGAAAAAGGATGATGCGGATAGTGCTCCTTGCTATAAAGGAGTACAGAGATCCTTATTACAGAGGCGTAGCGGCCCAGATGGCCTTCTATTTCATGTTGTCCATAGTGCCTATTTTTATCGTGCTTACCCAGCTCCTCGGAATACTCGATATTCCTCTCAGGGCGCTGGAAAGCTGGATAGATAAATACGTGGCTGAAAGCATGGCGGATACCATAAAGTCGTTTCTTGAATACAGGTCCGCTACCGCTACCAATATAGTGTTCATAATCATGGCTGTGTGGTCTGCCTCCAGAATTGAATTCTGTCTCATGAGACTGACGAACTACACCTATTCCGAGGGTCAGGATCTGGGCAAATTCTGGCGCGACAGGCTCAGGGCCATGTTAACCATGGTCATAACCATATGCTCCATCGCTCTTGCGGTGGTGTTTATCGTCTACGGCAAGGTTATCTTCGACACTCTCCTCGGAATTATTCCGATACTTAAGGGAAGCTGGGTGGATATTCTCTGGACCCTGTTCAGATGGCCGGCCGCCATGATTCTGTATCTTTTCATGGTGTCGCTGAACTACTACATACTTCCGAGGGAAAGGCTGAAGTACCGGCAGATTCTTCCCGGCAGCATATTCGGCGCCCTGGGAATGTTCATAATGACTATGGTGTATTCGGCGTACGTAAGCCACGCGGTAAATTACGACCTTATTTACGGGTCCCTTGCCAGCATAGTCGCTCTCATGTTCTGGTTCTATCTGATCTCCTGGGCTCTGAGCCTGGGCGTAGTGTTCAATAAGCTGTGGCGCGAAACGGCGTAAAGCCTGCGCCCGGCAATGGGATGTTAATATTTTGTTGAGAAAGAGGTAAAGGAATGAAGAAAATTCTTATCATAATCAACCCGAAGGCGGGAAAGAAGGAGGGGAGCAGGAACCTTGCGGACATAATAGACGTTTTCTGCCGCAAAGGATACAGGGTTGCCGTGGAAACTACCGCCGCAAGAGGCGACGGTACGGAGATCGCAAAACGTGAAGCCGGCAACTTCGACATTCTCGTCGCCATAGGCGGAGACGGCACATTTAACGAAGTGGTAGAAGGCGTCCTCCTTTCCGGAAAAGACGTTCCTATAGGATACATACCTGCAGGCTCCACCAACGATTTCGGCGCAAGTCTCGGCATACCTTCGGATATGGTGAAGGCGGCGGAGAACATAACGGAAGAAAAACCGAGAATTATAGATATAGGATCCTTTAACGGGAGATACTTTTCCTACGTTGCATCCTTTGGCGCATTTACAAGGGCGTCATATGAGGCTCCTCAGAGCATAAAGAACGCACTGGGACATCTGGCATATATATTGGAAGGAATTAAGGACATTCCGTCAATCAGAGCGGAAAAACTGACGTTCAGGACGACGGAAAAAGAATACAGCGGAAAGTATCTGTTCGGAGCAGTGAGCAATTCCACTTCCATAGGAGGAATTCTGACACTGCCTGAAGACGAGGTGGATATGGGTGACGGCAAGTTCGAGGTACTGCTGGTCAAGGCTCCTGCAAATCTCATAGAGCTCAACCAGATTATGCTCGCTGTAACCACGAGAGACTTCAAGTCTCCGCATCTGGAGTTTTTCAGCGCATCAGAGCTTCGCGTAGAGGCAGATCCGGAAATGCCGTGGACGCTGGACGGAGAATATCAGGCGGGTTCATCCGAGATTCACATAGAAAATGTGCATAATGCTGCAAAGATCCTCCTGTAATATTAGCTTTTTCTAATTTTTATACATTGCATACAATGATTTCTTAAGAAATCTTAAGAAATCTTAAGAATTTATAAACGCTGAAATTTAAACGATTTTAGCGTCTTTTCTTTGTGAAAACTATGTGAAATATTAAGAAATGTGTTGACTACGGCGTGTATATAGTGTAGTATCACTTTTGTCAGTGCGGCGGGGATTTTTCAAAAGGAATTCCCGACACGCGGAAAGGATGAAAGATGAGTTTTTTAGACGAAGTTAAATCTAAGAAATACGCCGTCATCGTACTGGCTGTTCTGATTATCGGTGTAATAACCACCACGCTGGGAGCGGCTACCGTTACTGCTTACGCAGCGACTACAGATTATTACGCAGTGAAGATCGGAGACGAGACTGTTGCTGTAACCGGCACACAGGAAGAGGCTAATGCCATTATAGACGGCGTGAAAAATCATTACGTAACCGAGGGCGCAGAAGTGCTTTCTATAAAATGTGATCCTGTTATGACTACTGAGGTTATGTCAGTGAAGAAATCGGATGAGGCTCCGACGCTGACGATAAACCTTGTGGGAGCAATAGACAGCATCATTACCGGAAATGAGGAAACTGTTACATATACAGTGGAATCCGGTGATACGGTGTGGGACATAGCTTCCGACAGCGGGTTCACAGTAAGCGAGATTCAGGAAATGAACGAGGGAGTGGATCTGGAGGGCCTTTATCCGGGAGATACTCTCAAGCTTTCAGAGAATAAGCCTTTGGTGAATGTGACTGTTGAGCAGAAGGTAACATCTGAGAGAGAAGTACCTTTTGAAACTGTAACCAAGGAGTCTGACGAGCTTTACGAGGATGAAACGAAAGTTGAAACCGAGGGAGAAAAAGGCTCTGAGATTGTGACAGAACAGGTTGTAACCGTTAACGGAAAGGTTACCTCGACCACTGAACTTTCCAGTGAGGTAACGAAGGAACCTGTGGACAAGGTAGTTCTTGAAGGAACTAAGGAAAGACCGGCAGCTGCAGCGCAGACTCAGACTCGAGCTGCGGCAGCGACGACTGGCGGTTCATCATCCGCATCTTCGGAACCTGCTAAGAGTTATGCATCTGCACCGTCCAATCCGAACGGAGCAGCTATCGCAAGCTTCGCATGTCAGTTCGTTGGAAACCCTTATGTGTACGGTGGCACCAGCCTTACGAACGGAGCAGACTGTTCAGGATTCGTATATGCGGTATATAAGGCTTGCGGAATAAGCATTCCGAGAATTCCTACCGCAGCCGGATATGGAATATCCTACTCACAGGCTCAGCCGGGAGATATTCTGGTTTATCCGGGACACGTTTCAATCTACATCGGCGGAGGCAGAGAAGTTCACGCCGTAAATCCGAGGGTTGGAATCACCATTACAAATGTAGGTTATGTGGGACCTGTTGTAGGCGTTAGAAGAATCGCGTAACCGGAATATTAAATAAGAAATCAGGAGCGCTTTGACGGCCGCTGGATGCGGCTCGCCGGGGCGCTTTTTTCTATTGCGCGTCATTGCTAAACGAAACGACATTGACCTTATCGGGAATTGCCGTGTGGGCCGCCGAAGCTGAAAACAGCCATTGCGGCCGATGAAATCTGTGCCACTGCGGACAACAATCAGAAAAGTGGCCGAGAAATCGGCTTTGAAAACCTGACAGAGAAGCGAAAATCTCGGCCGCTTGACGGAATTTTGGCGATTTTGCAGTAAAATCCATGGGCCGCGAACTGGAAAAGCGAGGCTCGCGGCCGAGACTCACGTGCCGCGCCTTTTGACGGATTTCCGCGGCCCTGACAAAGCCGTGAGTTGCCAAAGCCACAGGCACACAGCTTTGCGGCTTGAAAAGGAGAGGTTTTTTCAGTATAATTTAATAGTTAAGGCATAGCAGAGGAGAGCGACTTGGAAAGGGGGAGCAGAATATGGAAAACAGACTTATAGATCAGGACGTGCTTTACGAAGAGTCTCTGGAGAAGATTCTGGCGTATCTGGAAGAAAAGAAGTACTTTAAAGCCAGAGACGAGCTCCTTCGGTTTAACGAAGTCGATATTGCCGAGCTCCTGGAGGAAGTCACGGAGGAAGCGGGACTGCAGAAGACCGTTATCCTGTTCAGGCTCCTTCCAAAGGACGTGTCGGTAGAGGTGTTCTCCGAGCTGCCGTCAGACGATCAGGTAGATATTATCAACGAGATAACCGATAAGGAAATAGATTATATCGTCACCGAGATGGACTTCGACGATAAGATAGACGTGCTGGAGGAGCTGCCCGCCAACGTGGTGGACAAGATTCTGGAAAAGACGCCTAAGAGCGAGAGAAAGCTCATCAACACGTTTTTGAACTACCCGGACACCTGCGCGGGAAGCCTGATGACGCCGGATTACATAAGCCTTCAGAAGGACTGGACCGTGGCGAGGGCTCTTGAGCACATAAAGAAGGAGGGCATGGACGCAGAGACCGTCTATACCTGCTACGTAAAGGATACGGGAAGAAAACTCATAGGAATAGTATCTCTTGCGACTCTCGTCATAACCGACGACAACGTCAGGGTAAAGGACATAATGAGAACCGACTTCGTATATGAGAACGTGTACGAGGACCAGGAGGAGGTAGCCGAGGACTTTAAGCGTTACGGCTTCCTGGCAATTCCTGTCGTCGACAACGAGGACAGGCTGGTGGGAATCATCACCGTCGACGATATTCTGGACGTAATGGAAGAAGAGGCCACAGAGGATATAGAGAGAATGAACGGAGTCATCGACTGGGAGAACTCCGACAAGGACTATCTTGACATATCCGTGAAGCAGCACGTTTTGAACCGTCTGCCGTGGCTCATAATACTGATGGTGGCATACGTCTTTACGGGAATGATTATAACCCGGTTCGAGGCCACCCTGTCTCAGGTAATATGCCTTGTGGCATATATGCCGATGCTCATGGGTACGGGCGGAAACACCGGCTCTCAGGCGGCAACCCTTATAATCCGCGGACTTGCGACGGACGAGGTGGACACTTCCGACGCCATTGCGGTTCTTTGGAAGGAAGTAAGGGTCGGCTTCGTCATAGGGGTGATACTCAGTGCCATAAACTTCGTAAGGGTCTGCTGGATAGACGGAAACGGCGTGATGGTGGCCCTTACGGTCTGCACGGCCATGCTGTTTATAGTTATGTTCGCGAAGATTATCGGAAGTATGATTCCGCTTCTCGTGAAAAAGATGAAGCTGGACCCGGCTCTCATCGCAAACCCGGCCATTTCGTCCGTTTCGGACATTGTCGCCCTGACCATATATTTCCTCATGGCCATGCTGTTTCTGCATTTATAGGAAGGTGCTTATGGAGATCAAAGGATATACTGAAGGTGAATTTGCCGGAAGGCTCTTTCTTCCGAGGCTGGCCGATTCGCACAAAGGCGATTACGGCAGGGTTCTCATCGCCGCCGGATCATTTGGCATGGCGGGGGCGTGCGCTTTCTCCGCAAAGTCTGCCCTGAAAACGGGAAGCGGCCTTGTGATGATACTGACGCCGGAGGGAAACGTGCCGGTGCTGCAGATTTTGTGCCCGGAAGCGGTGTGCCTCAGCGCCCGGGACGCCCTGGGAAGGCTTGCGGGTTTTGACGCGGCGGCGGCAGGCTCCGGAAAGGGCAAAAGCAGCGAAGCGGGGGACGTCCTTTCGGAAATTCTCGCAGGATGCGAAAGGCCGCTGCTTCTGGACGCCGACGGACTGAACATGGTTTCGGAGAATAAAAAGGTGGCGGACGCGTTCCGCAGGAGAAAGGAAAATCTTAAGAAGACGGTGATAACTCCCCATATGGGCGAGGCCGCAAGGCTGCTGGGAAAAGACAGCCTTAAAGGTATGAGAAAAGAGGAAATCTGTCAGGCTCTGTTTGAGAGGTATGGGGCCGTGACCGTGCTTAAGGGCCATGAGACCTTTGTGGCATATGAAAATGAAATATGGATAAATCCGACGGGAAATCCGGGGATGGCAACGGCAGGGTCGGGAGACGCGCTGACCGGGATAATAGTTTCCCTGATGGGACAGGGACATGACCCTCTTACGGCGGCAAGAGCCGGGGTCTACCTTCACGGTCTTGCGGGAGATCTGGCCGCGGAGGAAAAAGGGGAATATTCCCTTACGGTTTTGGATATTATAGAGAAGCTGCCTGATGCGGTAATTCAGGTCAGCAGGTGCAAATGATTATATAAGGAGAACACGCTATGGACACGAAGTATTTTACCGATGTGGCCGCAAAGGTCAGAATTGACGTTATAAGGGCCATATACCACGCAGGGTCGGGACACCCGGGCGGAAGTCTTTCCGCCGCCGACATTGTTACGGCGCTCTATTTTAAAGAGATGAACATCGACCCGAAGAACCCGGACAAGCCGGACAGGGATAAGTTCATACTGTCAAAGGGTCACGCAGGCCCGGTGCAGTATGCGGCTCTCGCAGAGAGGGGATATTATCCGGTAGAAGATATGATGAGCCTGAGAAAGCTGGGCAGTCCGTTTCAGGGACACCCGAACATGCACAAGGTTGCCGGAATTGAGATGTCCACAGGCTCTCTCGGTCAGGGGATTTCAGTGTCCGTAGGAATGGCTCTTGCGAATAAGATAGATGGAAATCCGGGCAGAATCTACACCCTTTTAGGTGACGGCGAGATTCAGGAGGGCCTCGTCTGGGAGGCCGCAATGTCGGCGGCCCACTATAAGCTCGACAATCTGGTGGCGATTCTCGATTACAACGGACTTCAGATAGACGGCCCCAACGAAAAGGTCATGACCGTTGCCCCTGTGGACGAGAAGTTCAGGGCCTTCGGGTGGAACGTCATCGTAATAGACGGACACGATTTTGAGGAGATATTTAAAGCCTTTGACGAGGCAAGAGAGTGTAAGGGAAAGCCTACCGCAATCATAGCGAAAACCCATAAGGGAAAAGGCGTTTCCTTCATGGAGGACGAAGCGGGCTGGCACGGCAAGGCCCCGAACGAGGAGCAGGCAAAACAGGCAGTAGAGGAACTTGGAGGTGAGTGGTAATGGCAGACAAAATCGCAACGAGAGCAGCTTACGGAAAGACTCTTGTAAAGTTGGGAGAGACCGATAAGGACCTTATCGTAATGGACGCCGACCTTTCAAAGTCCACCATGACCGCAGAATTTGCAAAGGCATATCCGGAGAGATTTTTCAACATGGGAATCGCCGAGCAGAACCTTTACGGCACGGCTGCGGGGCTGGCTCTTTCTGGAAAGACCGTATGCGCTTCCACTTTTGCAATGTTCGCGTCGGGAAGAGCTTTTGAGATAATAAGGAATTCCATAGGATATACGGGCGCCAACGTCAAAGTCTGCGCGACCCATGCGGGAATCACCGTAGGCGAGGACGGCGCCAGCCATCAGACTTTCGAGGATATCGCCCTTATGAGGACCATACCGGGCATGACCGTGGTGAACCCGTGCGACGCCGTAAGCGCCGAAAAGCTTTTGGAGCAGGTTATAGGATTTAAGGGCCCGGCATACGTAAGGCTCGGAAGAGCAGCCGTTCCCGTTTTCTATAACGAGGAGGATTCCGTAACCATAGGAAAGGCCAACGTCCTCCGGGAAGGAAGGGACGTTACGGTCATCGCGACAGGCATAATGGCTTCCGAGGCCATGATGGCCGCATCTCAGCTTGCAGAGGAAGGCATCGACGTAGGCGTAATAGATATGCACACCATAAAGCCTCTGGACGAGGAGGCCGTCATAAACGCGGCGAAGACCACGGGCAGAATCGTAACCGCCGAGGAGCACTCCGTCATAGGCGGACTGGGCTCTGCGGTAGCAGAGGTGACGTCAAAATACTGCCCTGTGAGAATCGAGATGGTGGGCCAGCACGACACCTACGGCGAGTCGGGAAAGCCTGAGGAGCTTAAGGAGAAGTACGGTATGACGGCGGCCGACATAGTGAAGGCCGTTAGGGAGGTATACTGAGCCTGTCGGTGAACCAATGGAAAAGAGAAAAAAAGGTGAAACGGTAAAAGTTAAGATAGTTGACATGGCAGACAGCGGAGCCGGAATCGGAAAGGATGCCGGCTTTGCTGTTTTTGTTCCGGGAGCGGTGACGGGAGACGTAGTGACGGCAAGGCTTGTGAAAGTAAAAAAGAATTTTGCCGAAGGAGAGCTCATATCCGTGGACGAGCCGTCGAAGGACCGCAGGGAGCCGTTCTGCCCGGCAGCGGGAGAATGCGGAGGGTGCCCTTTCGGTACCCTGGCATACGAGGCTCAGGCCGAAATAAGGAAAAAGCACCTTTCGGACAGGCTTGAGAGAATAGGCGGAGCTCAGGCGGACGGAATCGTGGGCGACACGGTGACCATGGAGGATCCGTTCAGATACAGGAACAAGGCCGTCATGGAGATTACAGCGGGAGGTCTCATAACGCTGAAAGGCGGCATACAGAAAAACGCGGGAGAGCCCGTAATAGGCTTCCACAGGAGAAAAAGCCATGATGTGGTGGACTGCGGCGACTGCATGCTTCAGGCGCCGACGGTGGCTGCCGCTGCCCGTGCCGTAAAGGAGTTTATGATATCGGATAACATTACGGCCTACGACCCGAAATGGGAGAAGGGTCTCATGCGTCACATGATGATAAGGACAG
>DXHZ01000080.1 GCA_019113145.1 Candidatus Avanaerovorax faecigallinarum | reverse complement strand
GTGTTCCCTCGTGTGGTCCGTGCCGGAATGTACCGGATCGTTTCCGTGGTCGGCGCAGAGCATGAGAACATCCCCCGGCTTCATCGCCGCCTTTATTTCAGGGAGGCGTCCGTCAAAATCCATGATTGCCTGTCCGTATCCTTCCGGGTTTCTCCTGTGTCCGTACATGGAGTCAAAGTCCACCAGATTGGTGAAAATAAATCCTTCAAAGTCCTTTTCCACGGCCTCAATCGTCTTATCCACGCCGTCCATGTTGCTTACGGTGTGGACGGACTCGGTCACGCCTTTACCGTCGAAAATGTCTCTTATTTTTCCCACAGCATATACGGTCTTTCCCGCATTTTCAACCTTGTCCAAAAGGGTATCCTCAGGCGGCGCAACGGCGTAGTCGTGCCTGTCCGAGGTCCTGACTCTCTTGCCGTTTTCCTTAACGTAAGGCCTTGCGATTACCCTGCCGCATGCCCAGTCTCCCTGAAGGAGAGCCCTTGCCTTTTCGCAGATTTCATAGAGCTCTTCAAGAGGAATCACGTCGGTATTTGCGGCAATCTGAAGCACGCTGTCAGCGGACGTGTATATTATAGGCTTGCCGGTCGCTTCGTGCTCGTCGCCTAACGTCTCTATGATTTCAGTTCCGGAGGCCGGGTAGTTGCCGATGACCTCTCTTCCTATCTCCTTCTCAAACTCTGCAATGAACTCCTTCGGGAATCCGTCGGGATAGGTCTTGAAAGGAATCTTCGTCTCGATTCCGGCTATCTCCCAGTGTCCCGTTATGGTGTCCTTTCCCGCGGATTTTTCCATAAGTCTGCAGAAGGAGCCTTCCGGTTTTTCCGTCCTGAACCTGCCTCCCGCCGCAGCCTCTATGTTTCCGAAGCCAAGCTTTGAAAGCTCGGGAATCTTAAAGCCGTCTCCCATTCTGTCCGCAATATGTCCCAGGGTGTCGGCCCCTTTGTCGCCGTACTTTTCGGCATCGGGAAGAGCCCCCACTCCGAGGCTGTCCATCACCATGAGTATAACTCTTTTAACTTCTGCCATTTTACAGTCCCCCTGTCTAATATATCTTTTTCACCTGTCCCCCCAGGTAATCAAGGGATACAAGAGAATATTCCACTGAGTTTAATATACCCTTTATTCCGTTTTTGAAAGCGTCCGCCCCGTGAAGATGACCGTAGACGCACTTTTTTACACCGAAACATGTGAGCATCTTCGTAAATTCGCTGACCTGATGGGAGTCTCCCGTCGGCGGGTAATGAAGGCTTGCGATTATGGTTTCGCATCCCGTCTTTTTTCCGGCCTCCAGAGACATTCCGAGTCTCAAGAGCTCCCTCTCGTAAATCTTTCTGTCGTGGTCGGTGAATTCACTGTTATCAGGAGTTATCCACCCCCGGCTTCCGCATATACAAAACTCTTCGTCTACGACGTATGCGTCGTTCTGAAGGAAGTATATGTCGTCAAAGAGTGCATTCATCTTCGATATGGATGTCCACCACAGGTCGTGATTCCCCTTGGTTATGACTTTCTTCCCGGGAAGATTGTGAATCCATTCAAGATCTGCCATGGCCTCGTCCAGCTTAAGTCCCCACGAGACGTCGCCGCATATTATGACCGTGTCCTCTTCCGTTACGGTTTTTGTCCAGTAATCCTTCACCTTCTCGTGATGGTTCTCCCAGGCCGTTCCGAAAACGTCCATGGGCTTTTCTATTCTCTCATCCATGGAAAGGTGAAGGTCTCCTATGGCAAAAATGCTCAAATTCCGTTACTCCTCTATTCCGAGTATCTTTCCGCTGCTGTCTTCATCGAGAGCCTCTACGGCGGAAAGTCTTCTCTTCATTACGTTGGTTCTGGTTCCTATGAGCTTGTCCAGATCTCCGTCGGCTGCCCGTATCTTCTTCTGCGCCGCTTCCAGAGCATCGGAAAACTTGCCGAACTCCGTCTTAACCGCGCCCAGAACTTCCCAGACCTCACCGGATCTTTTCTGAATGGCAAGGGTCTTAAATCCCATCTGAAGGCTGTTTAAAAGTGCGGCCATAGTCGTAGGGCCTGCCACGTTGACCTTGTAGTCTCTCTGGAGAACCTCTAACAGTCCTCTGTTTACGATCTCCGCGTAAAGTCCCTCGAAAGGAAGGAACATAATTCCGAAGTCGGTGGTGTAAGGGGGCTCCAGATACTTATCCCTTATATCCTTCGCCTCCGTCTTAAGCACTGTTTCCAGAGCCTTGTACGCGGATTCGATTTCTACCTTATCCCCTGCGTTATACGCATCCTGAAGTCTGCCGTAGGCATCTCCCGGAAATTTCGAGTCTATGGGCAGGTAGACAGGAGTCTCTCCCGCCCCCGGAAGCTTTACTGCAAACTCCACACGGCCGTTTCCGGACGGCTTCGTTTTTACATTGGTCTCGTACTGCTCGGGACTCAAAATCTGCTCCAGTATGGCTCCCAGCTGAACTTCTCCCAGAATTCCCCTCGTCTTTACGTTGGTCAGAACTTTTTTAAGGTCTCCTACCCCGGAAGCCAGATTCTGCATCTCTCCCAGACCTTTGTAAACCTGTTCCAGACGTTCGTTTACAAGTCTGAAGGACTGGCTTATCCTGTCCTCAAGGGTCTTCTGAAGCTTTTCGTCAACGGTCTGACGCATCTTCTCTATCTGCCTGTTGTTATCCTCCGTCAGTTCTCTTATCTGCCTGGACATGGACGTTCTTATCTGCTCCAGCTTCTGCTCGTTTTCCAAAGACATCTTGGAAAAGTCCTCACCCAGAGCCTTAAGTCTCTTATCCTGAGCGTCGCTTATCATGTCTCCCATGTTCTTAACGGTTCCGCCCACGCCTCTTACTATATCGCTCTGAGCGGATGAAAAGCCGCCGCTTACCGTTTCCTTTATGGCGTCGGTCTGTTTCTTAACGGCGTCGTCTATGCTCTTCGCCGTCTTTTCCTCCATAGCTCTGACCCTGACAAAAACCATCAGGCTGACTATGAGGCATACGACTGAAACGGCCAGTATTGCTATCGTAAATAAATCCATATTTCTCCTCGAAAACTATTCCTCTCTGTCCTTTTTCTTCTTTGCAAGCCTCTCGATGGCTTCTGCCAGAGCTCCGTCGTAATCCTGGCCGTAATTGTTAAGAGGCACAGGTTCATCCGACTTCAGAGCCTCGGCCAGCGGCACGAGAGATGACCTGTCCACGTAGTCCGCACCGTTTATGATTGCATCCAGGAGTTCTCCCTCTTCTCTGGTTCTCTCATGTTCGGGCTTCTTACTTATGGCCTTTTTCACAAACTTCATAAGGCTTTTGTCAAATCCTTTAACTTTCTCCGGATCGTACGCTCCTCTGAGGAAGAAGCACGGAATGTCCGTCATCGCCTTTCTGAAGTTTATCTCTCTGCATTCTCTCCTCTCGGCGTCTCCCAGATTGAGTCCTACCGCAAAGGCCGCGTATTCCTTTTCAGGCATGGCTTTAAATATTTTTCTGTATTTCGCTATGCCCTCTATTCCTCCTGCGTGAATGCCTCCTCCAAAGACTATGCGCTCATAGTCTGCAAGAGCTTCAGTCTGCACGTCGCTCCTGTAAAGATCCGCTCCCGTCTCTTCCGCCAGCCACTGGGCATACCTTTCTGCCGAGCCGTACTTGCTGGTGTATATGATAGCCGTCTTCTTCATTTGCTGAGTACCTCCACTAAATCGTAAAGCTCGCTGTCTATCTCCCTCTTCTGCTCAAGGGCTTCCTCAAGATCAAAGGCCGTAATTATGCCTCCCGCGGTTCCTATGGCTCTGCTGTCCGACTCCTCGGCCAGAAGCTTTACCGCCTTGGCACCGCAAAGGGTAGCAAGGGTTCTGTCGCTTAAGGTAGGGGTTCCGCCTCTCTGAAGGTATGAAAGAACCACGAGCCTGGTGTCCCTTCCCGTCTTTTCCGTAATCTGGTCCACCAGCTCCTGAGAGGAAATTCCCGAACCTTCGGCGTTTATGATGATGCTGTGCTCCTTGCCTTTATTGGCGCTCATCAGTATCTTCATGCAGATGTCGTTTACGCTGCTCTTTACTTCGGGTATGAGCACGGCCTCTGCGCCGCCTGCAAGGCCCGAATAGAGGGCGATGTCTCCGCACCGTCTTCCCATTACCTCTATGACGGTGGTTCTCTCATGAGACGAGGACGTATCCCTTATCTTTGAAACGGCCTCTAAAACCGTGTTTACGGCCGTATCAAAGCCTATGGTGAAATCCGTGTACCCCAGATCGTTGTCTATGGTTCCCGGAAGTCCCATTACCTTTATTCCGCGCTTTGAAAGGTCGAGTCCTCCTCTCAGGGAACCGTCGCCTCCGATTATGACGAGACCCTCTATGCCGAAGGTCCTGAGCACCGTCTCGGCCCTTTCAAGTCCTTCGGGAGTCTTGAATCTCTCGCTTCTTGCCGTCTTAAGTATGGTTCCGCCGCGATGAAGGATGTCGCCTACGCTGCGCCTGTCAAGTTCTTCTATCTCTCCGTCGAGAAGTCCTTCGTACCCTCTGTATATTCCGTAAACCTCAAGACCTGCGTCGATGCCGCACCTTACGACGGCTCTTACCGCCGCATTCATTCCCGGCGAATCGCCTCCGCTGGTCAGGACTCCTATTCTTCTCATCTCGCTATCACCTCTATCTTAACATTGGCATTGCCCACGATGTCCGCCACCTCTTCCGCAAAGGCAAGGGTCGGTCTCACGCCTCCCCTCTCTCCGGTCCTCACTATTTTCCCGGACTGAAGATAGATGAGAACGGGAACGTCTCCCCTGTGTTCTTTAAATATCCGGGAAAGCTCTGACAAAATCTGCTTTTCATCGCCCTCCCCGGGTATCCTTACCTTGACAGGATTAGGCCCGCCTGTGCTCTTCGGCCCGGCTGAAGCCTTTGTCCCTGCTGCGCGCTTTGTATAGCCTCCCGCCCGTACCGAAGGCTCCTTTAAAAGCTCCTCCACCCGGTTTATGTCGACGACGGAATCAGCGAGAAGCTTAGGAGCCTCCTCCTCTTTCACGTCCACTTTTCCCCGGATAGCCACTACTCTGTCCTCGCTGACGTCCTGAAGGCATCTTTCATAGACGTTAGGGAACACGACCACCTCCACGGCGCCGTACATGTCCTCCACGTCCACGAAGGCCATGAGTTTTCCGCTCTTCGTCACAAGTGTCTTCTTTCCCGTAATCATTCCGGCGACGATGACCGTCTGGCCGTCCTTTATCCTGTGGTCGCCCTCCTCCTGAAGCCTTGAAAGCTCCTCGCTGGTAACGGTGGCAACCTTCCTTATCCTGTCCGCGTATTTATTCAGCGGGTGGTCGGTTATGTATACTCCCGTCATTTCCTTTTCCATGGCGAGAAGGTCGTCCTTGTCAAAGTTTGCAACGTCGGGAAGATTTCCGGCCACATCGCCGGTGCTCATGGCGTCGCTGCTGGTCTGAAACAGCGAAATCTGCCCGTCTATATTCTTTCTCGCGGAATTCTGAGCCGATTCCATGAGCATTTCGTATACCGCCAGGTGAGCCGCCCTGTTAGGGTTGAAGCAGTCAAGAGCTCCCGCCTTTATGAGGCTTTCCACGGCCTTTTTGTTCACAAGGCCCGTATCGATGCCGTTTATGAAGGAGAATATATCCTTAGGCATGCCCTTTTCTTCTCTGGCCCTTATGATGGCGTCTATGGCTCCCTCTCCCACGTTCTTTACGCCCAAAAGTCCGAAACGGATCTTTCCGTCTTTCACGGTGAATTTCTTATCGCTTTCGTTTACGGAAGGAGGCAGAACCTCTATGCCCATGTCGGTGCAGTTTCTTATGTACTTTGCAATCTGTCCCGCGTCTCCCATTACGCTTGTCATAAGAGCCGCCATAAACTCAACCGGATAGTATTTCTTAAGGTATCCCGTCTCATAGGCCACCACGGCGTAGGCCGCGGCGTGGGACTTATTGAACGCATACTGGGCGAAAGTCTCCATGTCCGCAAAAATCGCCTCGGCTGCGGACGCCGATATTCCGTTCCTCACGCAACCCGGAATTTCCACGTTTCCGTTCTCGTCTTCCTTGCCGTAGATGAAGTATCCCTTTTCCTCCATCATAACGTCGCTCTTCTTCTTGCTCATGGCGCGGCGGACGATATCCGACCTTCCGTAGCTGTAGCCTGCAAGCTCTCTTACTATCTGCATTACCTGCTCCTGATATATGAGACAGCCGTAGGTAACATCGAGAATAGGTGCAAGCTCCGGTGTAACGTAGCTTATGTGCTTCGGATTCTTCTTATTCTCTATGTATTTCGGAATGGAGTCCATAGGACCCGGTCTGTAAAGGGCTATTCCCGCCACTATGTCCTCAAAACACGTCGGCTTCAGGTTTTTCATGAACTGGGTCATGCCTGCGCTTTCAAGCTGAAATACGCCTTCCGTATTTCCGGAGGCTATCATGTCGTAGACGGCTCTGTCGTCGTAGCCCATCTTCGCAAAGTCTATTTCCACTCCGTGATTTTTCCTTATGAGCTCCAGAGCGTCCCTTATTACCGTAAGGTTTCTCAGACCCAGGAAGTCCATCTTCAGAAGTCCCAGCTCCTCGATGGTGGTCATGTTGAACTGGGTCGCTACGCCTTTATCCGACATGTAAAGAGGCACGTACTCGTCCAGAGGAAGCTTTGATATCACGACTCCCGCCGCATGGGTGGAAGCGTGTCTCGGCATTCCCTCTATGGCCCGGCTCATGTCGACAACCTTTGCCACCTTCGGATCCTCGTCGTACATCTTCTTAAGCTCCGGACTGGTTTCAAGAGCTCTGTCCAGTGTCATCTTAAGGTCAAAAGGCACAGCCTTGGCTATCCTGTCGGCTTCCGCATATGTCAGGTTAAGAGCTCTTCCCACGTCACGGATTGCAGCCTTTGCCTTCATGGTACCGAAGGTTATTATCTGGGATACGTTCTCTTTCCCGTACTTTCTCTTTACGTACTCTATAACCTCTCCGCGTCTTTCGATGCAGAAGTCGATGTCTATATCCGGCATGCTCACCCTCTCAGGATTCAGGAATCTCTCGAAGATGAGGCTGTACTTTATCGGGTCTATGTCTGTGATTCTCAGACTGTAGGCCACAAGGCTTCCTGCGGCGCTTCCTCTGCCCGGTCCCACCATTATGCCGTTTTCTTTGGCGTAATTGATGAAGTCCCAGACTATGAGAAAGTACTCCACGTAGCCCATGGACTCTATTACGCCCATTTCGTATTCCAGCCTCTCCGTAAGCTCCGGCGTGACAGGGTCGTATCTTTCGGAAAGCCCTTTACGGCACAGCTCCCTCAGGTACTCTCTGTTGGTATATCCTTCCGGCGGAATGAACTCAGGCAGGTGATACTCCCCGAAGGTGAACTCCACGTTGCACCTTTCGGCTATCTTCTGGGTGTTATCCACCGCTTCCGGACAAAATGCGAAAATCCTGCGCATCTCATCCTCGCTTTTAAGGTAGAACTGGTCGTTGGGAAAGCGCATCCTGTTTTCGTCGTCAACCGTGGTCGCGGTCTGAATGGCCAGGAGCACGTCGTGAGCCTCCGCATCGGACCTGTTCACATAGTGGACGTCGTTGGTGGCCGCAAGGGGAATGTCAAGCTCTCCCGAAAGCCTTACCAGCTCCGGATTTATGAGTGCTTCCTCATCCAGTCCCTGGTCCTGAATCTCCAGAAAGAAGTTTCCGTGACCGAATATATCGTCAAGCTCCATGGCCTCACGCTTTGCCCCCTCGTAGTCCCTGTTCAGAAGGCAATTCTGCACCTTTCCTGCAAGGCAGCCGGAAAGTGCTATGATTCCGTCACTGTACGCCCTGAGAAGGTCCTTGTCCACCCGGGGCTTGTAGTAGTAGCCTTCGGTGAAGCCGCGGGAAACTATCTTGATAAGGTTTCTGTACCCGTCGTTGTTTTCCGCAAGGAGAATCAGGTGACCGTGGTACTTGTCCCTGTCGCTGTCCTTATCAAAGCGCGTCCTGGCGGCGGTATACACCTCGCAGCCTATTACGGGCCTTATTCCCTGCTTTCTGCACTCTTTGTAGAAATCTATGACGCCGAACATGACCCCGTGGTCGGTAATGGCAAGAGAGTCCATGCCCAGCTCTTTCGCCCGGGCGACCACTTTCGGAATTCTCGACGCGCCGTCGAGAAGGCTGTATTCGGTATGTACGTGTAAGTGTGTGAATGCCATGTTTTCCCCGCTTGAAGTAAATCAAAAAATACTGTATCATGATAATTGTACCATAAACAGCATATAAAATAAACTTTGCGGAGGCATATAATGACATTTTTCCTTCAGGGACTTACCATGGGGCTGGCATACGTTGCGCCCATCGGACTTCAGAATCTGTTCGTTATAAATACGGCGCTTACACAGAAGAAGAGCAGAGTATATCTTACGGCTCTCATCGTGGTATTCTTCGACGTATCCCTTGCCCTCGCCTGCTTTTTCGGCGTCGGCGCCATCATGCAGGCGTCGGACATACTTCAGATGGTAATCCTTCTGGCGGGAAGCCTCATCGTAATATGGATAGGAATCGGCCTTCTCAGGGCTCACGATACCATGGACACGTCCACAAAGGTCGACGTTCCCATACTTAAGGTCATCTCAACGGCCTGCGTCGTAACCTGGTTTAATCCCCAGGCTCTCATCGACGGATCCATGATGCTGGGCGCGTTTCACGCCACCCTGCCTGCGGACCAGTCCACGAAATTCATAATCGGAGTTGCCTGCGCGTCATGCTGCTGGTTCTTCGGAATTTCAACCATACTGTCCCTGTTCTCGGCAAGATTCACCGACAAAGTCCTGAGAGTCATAAACGTGGTGTGCGGCTGCGTCATCATATTCTACGGCATCAAATTGTTCATAAACTTCGTGCAGCTTTTGATGGCATAAATTAACATTTAAAAAAATCGATTTGTGTGTTGACAACAAATATCCCTCCGTGATATTATACGTCCATACTAAATATTTAAACCTTTGAGGGAGAGTAGTAGACTCTGATACTTCATCACAGAGAGCCGCCGGCGGTGGAATGGCGGTATGAAAGTCAGGCTTGAATGGACTCCTGAGGGCAAACCGAAAGCCTTTTATGAGCGGCCAGTAGGGGCGACGGAGAGGATACTCCGTTAAGAAATCGGCATATTATCAGTATGCGCAGAGCGGGCGCTTTAAGCGTCAAGCCGGGTGGCACCGCAGGAGATTATTACACTCCTGTCCCAGCAAGATCAACTGGGACAGGAGTTTTTTCTTACAGCAGCTCCTGTCCGGACGAAGAGAAAGGAGCTAAAAACCATGACAGAAAGCAAAATCCCTTACAAAATCTATCTTCACGAAAACGAAATGCCTACCCACTACTACAACGTAAGGGCGGATATGAAGAAGAAACCGGCGCCGATAATCAATCCGGCCACCATGAAGCCGGCAACGGCGGAAGACCTGGAACCGGTATTCTGCAAGGAGCTGGTTAAGCAGGAGCTTGACGACACCACCGCATACTTTGAGATTCCGGAAGAAATAAGAAGCATCTACAGGATGTACAGACCTTCTCCTCTGGTGCGAGCCTACTGCCTGGAAGAGAAGCTGGGGACCCCGGCAAAGATATACTACAAATTCGAGGGAAACAACACCAGCGGAAGCCATAAGCTGAATTCCGCCATCGCTCAGGCCTACTACGCCAAGAGGCAGGGTCTCAGGGGAGTTACCACCGAGACCGGAGCAGGTCAGTGGGGTACGGCTCTTTCCATGGCCTGCGCATATCTGGGTCTTGACTGCAAGGTTTACATGGTAAAATGCTCTTACGAGCAGAAGCCTTTCAGACGGGAGGTTATGAAAACCTACGGCGCGTCCGTAACCCCTTCCCCGTCCATGGATACAGAAACGGGAAGAAAGATAAACGCCGAGCATCCTGGAACTACGGGGAGCCTTGGCTGCGCCATCTCGGAAGCTGTTGAGACCGCTCTGATCTCTGAAGGCTACCGCTACGTTCTGGGAAGCGTTCTTAATCAGGTTCTCCTTCACCAGAGCATCATCGGCCTTGAGACAAAGACTGCAATGGATAAATACGGCATAGTTCCTGATATAATCATCGGCTGCGCCGGCGGCGGCTCCAACCT
>DXHZ01000079.1 GCA_019113145.1 Candidatus Avanaerovorax faecigallinarum | reverse complement strand
ACGGAAAGGGTGATGGCGCAGTCCGGAAACCTCTCCCTGATTGCGGATACTGTATGCACGAGGCGGGAATCGTTAAACCAAGGATCCTCGCCGCCCTGAAGGACGAAGGTTCTGAACCCCAGGCCGTAGCCACCTTTGCAGCATTCCAGAATTTCTTCTTCGGTAAGCCTGTATCTGGTTATGCTCTGGGACCGCCTGATTCCGCAGTACAGACAGTCGTTTCTGCAGAAGTTGGTAAACTCGATAAGTCCGCGGATGTAGACTTTGTTCCCGAAAACGGACTTTGCCGCCCGTCTTGCCGCGCCGAAGAGAAGCTCCTCCTCTTCCGCAGGGATATCGCCCAGAATATATTCGAGCTCCGAAACCTCGGGAAACACGCCTCTGTTAAGTTTTTCAACGATTCTTTCAGTCTCTGTCATATGCAAATCCTCTACTATCCATTATACACATTTTCACCGCCGTTATACACATTAGAATATTATTTTTTTGAGGGGAAATTTTTTACAGGCAAAGGGATTTATGATATACTTATATGGATTTGAGCAAAGGTAATCGAGGAGCAGGATATGTACACATTTGACGCGGAAAAAGTGAAGGACGAGATAGTCCTCTGGATAAGGGATTTCTTTGAAAAAAACGGCAAAGGCTGCAACGCGGTAGTGGCGGTAAGCGGAGGAAAGGACAGCTCCGTGGCGGCGGCTCTCTGCGTGGAGGCGCTGGGGCGTGAGCGTGTGTTCGGCGTTCTTCTGCCAAACGGCGAGCAGGCCGACATCGACGCATCAAAGGCCCTGGTAGCGCACCTTGGAATAAGACATGCGATTATAAATATAAAGGACGGCTTTGACGGGATAATGCAGGCTTTGTCGGAAGGACTTGATGCCGAAATCTCGAAGCAGACGAGAACCAATCTTCCTGCAAGGCTCAGGATGGCGACAACCTACGCCGTGGCCCAGTCCATGAACGGAAGAGTGGTAAACACATGCAATCTCTCCGAGGACTGGGTAGGGTATTCCACCAGGTACGGAGACGCCGCCGGAGACTTCAGCCCTCTTTCACACCTTACGGTTCAGGAAGTGAAGGCTGTGGGAACGGCTTTAGGCCTTCCAGATTTTCTCGTACACAAGACCCCTATAGACGGACTTTCAGGCCTCACCGACGAGGAAAACCTGGGCTTCACCTATGAGGTTCTCGACAGGTACATAAGGACGGGAGTGTGCGAGGATCCGGAGGTCAGAGAAAAGATAGACAACAAGAGAAGGCAGAATAAATTCAAGCTTGAGCTTATGCCGGCTTTTGAATACGACGGACCGGTGCTGGCCCGCGACGAGGAGGAATAGGAAAATGGGACTTTCAATAGATTCCAGAAAAGTAAAAGAAGGAGATGCGTTTTTCTGCATAATCGGAAATGAAACCGACGGACATCTCTTCATAGACAGCGCCATCGACAACGGGGCAAAGGCAGTAATCCACAGCAGGGAGATTCCCGAAGAAAAGAAGCGTCCCGGTGTAACGTATTACAAGGTAGACGATACGGTGGCGGCTCTTAACGAGGCGTGTAAAGTCTATTTCGATCACGTTTCCGAGAAGCTTACCGTGTTCGGCGTAACGGGAACCAACGGAAAATCCACCATAACCAAGATAATAAAGCAGATTTACGACCGCGTAGCACCATGCGGCTACATAGGCACCATTGCGACGGAGTTTAAGGATTATCAGCTGGAGGGCGGGCTTACTACTCCCGATGCCATAAGCCAGCACGAATCACTGAAGAAGATGTACGACATGGGCGCAAAGGCTGTGGCCCTCGAGGTCAGCTCGCAGGGCCTTTCTATGGGCAGAGCCGATGCGGTGGATTTTGACTGCGCCATCTTCACCAACCTGACCCACGACCACCTTGACTACCATAAGACCATGGAGGAGTACTTCGAGGCGAAGAAGAAGCTGTTCAGGGGACTGAGGAAAGACGCTCTTGCAGTTCTCAACGCCGACAGCGACACTCTGGAGCCACTTAAGGCCTGCACGAAGGCACGGTGCATTACTTACGGAATAGAAAATGACGCAGACTACAGAGCTGTAAACGTGAAGTGTCACGCCCACGGAAGCGAGTTCGAACTGGTTCACGGAGGCGGAACCCGTCACTTCACCACAAATCTGGTCGCCGAGTACAACGTATACAACCTTCTTGCCGTGATTGCGGCTCTGAACGCTTACGGCGTGTCCATGGACATTCTCATGGAGGAATCTAAAAAGATAAATCAGGTTCCGGGCCGCGCGGAAATAATCGACGAGGGTCAGCCGTTTACCGTGATAGTGGATTACGCTCACACTCCCGACGGATACGAGAAGATACTGGGCTACGTTCACGGATTCCTTGCGGGAGAAGGCAGGCTTATTTCCATGTTCGGGGCTTCGGGAAAGCGGGACGAGAGCAAACGCCGCGACCTGGGCGCCATCGCCGACAAATACAGCGACCTTATTATTCTCACCGAGGAGAACAACAGAGATTCGGACCCTAAGACCATTACCGATCAGATAAGGCCGGGGATTTCCCCGGACACACCGGTGCGCTTTCTGCCAAAACGCGCCGACGCCATAGAGGAAGCCCTTCGGGAAGCAAAGCCCGGCGACTGTGTGGCTCTCCTGGGCAAAGGAGACGAGCCTTATCTCTACATCGGAGCCGGCAAAGTCAAGTGGCCAGGCGACAACAATGTGGCGAGAGAGGTTCTTCACAGGATGGGATACGTAAAATAGAGATAATCATTATAGACAGTCTGAGCGGAGGAGAAATTCTCTGCTCTTTTTTATTACAGAGAATAGCTCTATATTCCGTCTGGGCCGATGAAGCCGAAAACTGCCATCGCAGTCGACGAAATCTGTGCCACTGCGTAGGGGTTACGGTAAATATGGCCGAGAAATCGGCTTTGAAAACCTGATGGAGAAGTGAAAATCTCGGCCGCATGCCGGTATTTTGGCGATTTTGCAGTAAAATCCATGGGCCGCTAACAAGGAAACCGGAGCAGGCGGCCCAGAGGCTCGTTTTGATGCTTCAGTGTACCGGGATCACAGAGAGTCTTAACGTATATTTTTGAAGCCTTGAAGCGAGGCGTTTGACTTTACCGCCGCTAAACGGGGATGAGGTCAAGGCGAAATTTGACCTTGCAAAGGTTTTGAAGGTTAAAGGTCAAGGAAATCGGCTCAGCAGAATGTAAAAGCCTTGACCTTTTTGCACGGAAGCACGTGTTTTGCGAAAAAACGCCTTGACAAAGGGGCCGGATTTCGACACTGAGGTCAAAGCCGCCAGCTGTCAAAGCTGCAATACATACCCCGAATCCGCCGGGCTGCGCGCCATTTCTAAACAAATTAAACACAATTATATAAATATCCTTGACTTATTGTATACGTAGAGGTATACTTGTATACACACACGAATGCGGCGGGGGAAAACTCTCGCCGAAACATCCCATACGATTTAAAAAGGAGGTCAAGGAATGCTGGAACTGTCGAGAAAGAGCAACCTGTTAGAGGAATCGGATTTCAAGTATCCCCTTCAGGACGTTGAAAAGCCGAACCTTTACAGACAGATATATAACTACGAAGAGGTGCCGAAGGTGGGCTTTAACCACAGGCGCGTACCTATGAATATGCCGGAGGACATCTGGATAACCGACACGTCCTTCAGAGACGGCCAGCAGTCCATGGAGCCTTACACGGTAAAGCAGATAGTGGATCTGTATAAGCTGATGGCAAAGCTGGGCGGGCCTTACGGAATCATCAGGCAGTCGGAGTTTTTCATTTACACCGACAGGGACAGAGAGGCCGTCGAGAAGTGCATGGAGCTGGGCTACAAGTTTCCGGAGATAACCACGTGGATAAGGGCGAACAAGAAGGACTTCAGGATGGTGAAAGAGCTGGGGATAAAGGAGACGGGAATTCTGGTATCCTGCAGCGATTATCACATTTTCAGGAAGATGAAGATGACCAGGCGGCAGGTGGTGGACTACTATATGGAGACTATAAGAGACGCTTTTGAGGCGGGAGTGGTTCCAAGGTGTCACCTGGAGGATATAACGAGAGCGGACTTTTACGGATTCGTCGTACCCTTTGTAAACGAGATTATGAACCTGTCAAAGGAAGCGGGAATCCCCGTAAAGATAAGAGCCTGCGACACTATGGGCTACGGAGTGCCTTACACCGAGGCGGCTCTTCCGAGGAGCGTGGCGGGAATCATGTACGGACTTCAGCATTACTCGGGAGTTCCAAGCGAGATGCTGGAGTGGCACGGACATAACGACTTTTACAAAGCCGTAGCAAATGCGTCTACCGCGTGGCTTTACGGAGCGTCGGCGGTAAACTGCTCCCTTCTCGGAATAGGAGAGAGAACGGGAAACGTGCCTCTTGAGGCTATGGTCTTCGAATATGCGTCTCTGAGGGGGTCTCTTGACGGAATGGACCCGACGGCCATAACGGAGATCGCAAGGTATTTCAGGGACGAGATGGGATACGACATTCCTCCGATGACGCCTTTTGTGGGAGACAGCTTCAACGTGACAAAAGCCGGGATTCACGCAGACGGCCTTATGAAGGACGAAGAAATCTACAATATCTTCAACACCAGAAAAATACTGGGAAGAGCGCCGGGAGTGGCCATTTCCAACACCAGCGGCCTTGCGGGAATAGCGTACTGGATAAACGATCACTACGGCCTTACGGGAAGCGAAATGGTGGATAAGGACAGCGAAATCGTAGTAAAGCTGAAGGAATGGGTGGACGAGATGTATTCCGGCGGCAGAACCACATGCCTTTCAAACAGAGAGCTGGAGGATAAGATTAAGGAGCTGAGAAAATGATAGAGTATAAGAACGTGTCATTGGCGAATCAGGTTTACGATGAGCTGGAACTTAAGATTTTGAGCGGCGCTCTGCCAAAGGGTGAAGTGCTGACGGAAAAGAAGCTTTCGGCGGAAATGGGGGTGAGCAGAACGCCCATAAGAGAGGCCCTGAGCAGACTGGTCTTCGAAAGGCTCATAAAGGAAACGGCTACGGGAAATGTGGTGCTGGGAATATCCGATAAGGACGTGGATGACGCCTTTGAGGTAAAGAGGAGAATAGAAGTTCTGGCTACAAGAAGAGCCTGCGAGAATATCACGGAAAAGGGTCTTGAGGAGCTTAAGGATATCGTGGATCAGCAGGAGTTTTACGCCCAAAAGGAAGACGCATACAAAGTGCGCGACCTGGATACGGAGTTCCACGACGTAATATACAAAGAGTGCGGAAGCTCGGTAATGGAGGGAATCCTTTCGCCCCTTCACCATAAGCTGATGAAATTCAGACGGGCGTCCCTGGAACTTGAACACAGGATAATGGATTCGGTGGCCGAGCACAAGGCCATATACGAGGCCATAAAGGAGGGGGACGGAGACAAGGTGGACACCCTTATCCTCATCCATCTGGAGCACGCATATAACAGCATAGTGGAAGTAACACGCAGAGAAGAAAGCACGGAGGTAAAATAATGGGACTTACCATAGCCGAAAAGATAATAAAGGCTCACCTCGTATCCGGGGAAATGAAAACCGGGGAGGAAATAGCCCTCAGAATAGATCAGACACTTACCCAGGACGCCACGGGAACCATGGCATATCTGGAGTTTGAGACCATGAAAATTCCGAGAGTGAAGACGGAGCTTTCCGTGGCGTACATAGACCATAATACGCTCCAGTCGGGATTTATGAATGCGGACGACCACAGGTTCATACGCTCCATGGCAGCCCGCTACGGACTTTACTTCTCAAGGCCCGGTAACGGCATATGTCATCAGGTTCACCTGGAAAGGTTCGGAAGACCGGGAAAGACCCTCATAGGCTCCGACAGCCATACGCCTACGGGAGGAGGAATCGGCATGCTGACCATGGGAGCGGGGGGCCAGGACGTTGCCGTCGCCATGGGAGGCGGAGCCTATCACATCACCATGCCTAAGATGTACAGGGTGGAGCTTACGGGCAGACTGAGGCCTTTCGTTACCGCAAAAGATGTGAGCCTTGAACTTTTGAGGCGGATTTCCGTCAAAGGCGGCGTAGGGGCGATTATCGAGTGGGGCGGCGAAGGCGTGAAGACCTTGTCGGTACCGGAGAGAGCCACCATCACCAACATGGGTACGGAGACCGGAGCGACCACGTCCATCTTCCCATCGGACGAGGTGACGAGGGAGTTCCTCAAGGCCGAAGGCAGAGAAGAGGCGTGGACGGAGCTTAGAAGCGACGATGACGCCGTTTACGATAAGATAATAGAGATAGACCTCTCGGAGCTGGAGCCGATGATAGCGTGTCCTCACAGCCCTGACAATGTGAAAAAGGTTTCGGAGCTTAAGGACATGAAGGTGGATCAGGTATGCATAGGTTCCTGCACCAATTCCTCCCTATACGACATGCTTAAAGTAGCGGGAATCCTGAAGGGGAAAGTCGTAAATCCCGATGTGAGCCTTTCAGTTTCCCCGGGCTCAAAGCAGGTTCTAACCATGCTTGCGGACTGCGGAGCTCTTTCCGATATCCTGGCTGCCGGGGCACGAGTCCTCGAGTGCGCATGCGGGCCGTGCATAGGCATGGGCTTCTCGCCTAATTCGGGAGGCGTATCCTTACGGACCTTTAACAGGAATTTTGAAGGAAGATCGGGAACGGCAGACGGACAGGTGTATCTGGTATCCCCTGAAACCGCTGCGGCTTCCGCCTTAACGGGATATATAACGAATCCGATGACCTTAAGTGACGAGATAAAGGTGCAGATGCCGGAAACCTTCAAAATAGACGATTCCGCCATAGAACCGCCGCTGCCGCCGGAGAAGGCGGCCGAAGTGGAGATTCAGAGAGGCCCGAATATAAAGCCTTTCCCTGACGGTGATCCTCTTACTGACGAGTTTAAGGCCGAGCTGGTGTTGAAGGTGGGAGACAACATCACGACGGATCACATAATGCCAGCCGGCGCTAAAATCCTTCCGTACAGGTCGAATATACCTCACCTGTCTCAGTACTGCTTCGGTGTGTGCGACGAGACATTCCCGGATCGCGCAAAGGCTGCAGGCCGCAGCATGGTCCTGGGCGGCTCCAACTACGGACAGGGCTCGTCAAGGGAGCATGCGGCTCTGGTTCCACTCTATCTGGGAGTGAGGGTGGTAATAGCAAAGAGCTTTGCAAGAATACATGCCGCCAATCTTATAAACGCAGGGATTCTGCCTTTGACACTGGCGGAGGCCGGAGATTACGACTTAATCGAACAGGGAGACACCCTTAAAATCACAGGAATATTTGAAAGCCTTGATTCGGGCGCGTTCAGGCTGAACGACATAACGAAGGGAAAGACCTTTGACCTTAGGGGAGAGTTTACCGAAAGACAGAAGGCCATACTTAAAGCGGGCGGACTTCTGAAATACGTTGCTTCGGAGGAATAGGATGGACGAAAGAAAGTACATAGACGACGCGGTAAGCGCATTCAGAGCTCTTTTGGAAGAGCAGATAAAAAGACAGGACAAAATGGCTGCAGCCGCTGTGGGCCGCGGTGAAGACGGCGCAGTAAAGAAAGAGCCGGTAATCATCGGAATCGCATCAGGAGACGGAATAGGTCCCGTTATCATGGCAGAGGCCGTGAAGGCTTTGAGGACACTGCTTAAGGACGAGCTGGCATCGGGGAAAGCCCGGCTTAAAGAAATCGAAGGACTTACCATAGAAAACCGTCTGTCAAAGGGTGAAGCGGTTCCTTCGGAAGTTCTCGGGGAGATAAAAAAGTGCGACGTACTCCTTAAAGGGCCCACCACCACACCTAAGGGCGGAACTCTCGAAAGCGCCAATGTGACCCTGAGGAGAGAGCTTGACCTTTACGCCAATGTGAGACCGGTTCAGGTTCCCGGGGAGGAAATAGACTGGATGTTTTTCCGGGAAAACACCGAAGGGGAGTACGTTCTGGGAAGCCGGGGAATCGAAATTCCGGGCAAACTTTCCATGGACTTCAAGGTGACTACGGACGCCGGAACCCGCAGAATCGCAAGAGCGGCCTTTGATTATGCAAAGGCCGCAGGAAAGACGAAGGTTGCAATAGTCACCAAGGCCAATATAATGAAGAAAACCGACGGCAGCTTCTCAAGGATCTGTCACGAGGTGGCGGCCGATTATCCGGGCATCGAAGCGGACGACTGGTATATAGACATTATGACCGCAAACCTTGTGAACCCGGCGGTAAGACGAGACTTTCAGGTTTTCCTCATGCCTAACCTTTACGGGGATATACTGACCGACGAGGCCGCGGAGATTCAGGGCGGCGTGGGAACGGCGGGAAGCGCCAACATCGGCGACAGGTACGCCATGTTTGAAGCTATCCACGGCTCCGCGCCGAGAATGGTGGAGGAAGGCCTTGCCGAATACGCGAATCCGGCCAGCATACTGAAGGCCTGCGAGATGATGTTAAGGCACGTAGGCTTTATCGAAAAAGCCGATGCCCTTTCAGAGGCCCTTAAGGCATGCATGGAAGAAAAGAAGGTGGTCGTTACGGGAACTTCCGGCGGCGCAAAGGCTGCAGACTTTGGCGACTACGTGGTATCGAAGCTGAAATAGGCGATAAGTACATAGTCGTGTCCGATAGCACGCCAACTTCATTGAAATTTTTATACGCAAACGGAAAAAAATTTCAATATAATTGCAAAGACACAGGCTTTAGTGTAAAATGATATTGAAAAAAGAATACGCAAACGGAAAAAATATTCAATGAGGAATGTGACATGGAGATAAAGAGAGATAAATATCTGAATGATATAATAAATCGAATGCATAACGGTATGATAAAGGTAGTGACGGGAATCAGAAGGTCAGGGAAATCTTATCTGCTGTTTAAGATTTTCAGAGAATATCTCAGAGAGCAGGGGGTATCCGACTCACATATAATCGCCATAGAGCTGGATCAGAGAAAGAACAGGCAGTACAGAGATCCGGACGTTATACTGGAATATATAGAATCTCTCATGAATGATGACGGGCAGTACTACATATTTCTCGACGAGGTGCAGATGCTCACTTCATTTGAGGAGGTGCTGAACTCGCTTATACATATGGATAATGCCGACGTATACGTTACCGGAAGCAATTCCAGATTTCTGTCAAAGGACGTGCTTACTGAGTTCAGAGGACGTGGAGATGAAGTACATATTTATCCTCTGACGTTTAAAGAATTTATGCAGGTGTATGACGGAGATATGTATCACGGCTGGTCTGAATATGTGCTTTATGGGGGACTTCCGCTGACGGCGACGATGAAGACTGATGAACAGAAAATAAGGTATCTGACGAATCTGTTTGATGAGACATACATTAAAGATATAATAGAAAGACATCACATAGAGAAAACTCAGGAACTGGAGGATCTGATTAATATTCTTGCTTCAGGGACAGGTTCTCTGACAAATCCTGCGAGAATAACCGATACTTTCAGGAGTGTCATGAAATCGAATATAAGCGTGAACACGGTGAGGCAGTATATAGAGTACCTTGAAGACGCATTTATTGTAAGCAAGGCGAACAGATATAACGTCAAAGGCAGAAAATACATCGGAACCCCGCTTAAATACTACTTCGAAGATGTCGGGCTCCGAAACGCGAGACTTGGTTTCAGACAGAATGAAGAGACACACCTTATGGAAAACGTCATATACAACGAACTGAAAAGCAGGGGGTATTCAGTGGATGTAGGCGTAGTGGAAAAACGGGGAAAAAGCGAAGAAGGAAAAGATGAAAAGCGGCAGCTTGAAGTGGATTTTGTTGCAAATCTCGGAAGTAAAAGATACTACGTACAGTCTGCCTTCAGCATGCCGACCGAAGAAAAAATGAGACAGGAAAAAGAGTCTCTTCTGAATATAGGTGATTCATTCAAGAAGATAATAGTCGTGAAGGATGTGGTAGGTGTTACCAGAGATGATTTCGGCATAACAACCATGAGTCTTTACGATTTTCTCCTTAAGGAAAACAGCCTTGAGTTATAGCAGGCACACGAAATAGAAATGTGAAAAAACCTTCAAAGTGTGCAAAAGTCGTCCATAAAGTGGTATAATATAGGCAGAATATTTTTACCGGGAGAGAGGTTGACAATGGTAAAGGACTTTATAAGAAAGCCTATAGCGGCTGCAATCAGGACGGAAAGGGACTTCAGCACGGCGCTGAAATCCGACGTTGACATCGTATTTCTGCTTCATTCCAGCATTATGACGGTGAATCAGTCGGTTAAGGAGATTCACAGCTTTGGAAAGAAGGCTTTTATTCACGTGGATTTCGCAGAAGGTATAGGAAAGGACAGGGCGGGGCTTGAATTCCTCGCAAAGCAGGGGGTAGACGGGGTTCTGACCACCAGAACGGGAATCGTGAAGATGGCCAGGGAGCTTAACATGATTGCCGTTCAGAGATTTTTCCTGGTGGATTCCCATTCCCTCGGAACATCTTTAGAATCGATAAATATTGCAAAACCGGACATAATAGAGATTATGCCCGGTATTGTCACGAAGAAAATCAGGGAGTTCGGTGAAAAGACCAATCTGCCTATAATCGCAGGAGGTCTCATTGAAACCGAAGAAGAGGTGAGGGCGGCTCTTGCAGCCGGAGCGGATATCGTATCCACCGGTGAAGCCGGACTCTGGAGTATCAAGCTTTAGACCTGAGGGAAGGAGACAGCTATGAAAATAGAGTTTTGCGGAGCGTCTACGGGAGTTACAGGGTCATGCCATCTTTTGACCAGCGGAGACCATAAGATACTTTTAGACTGCGGCCAGTTTCAGGGAGGAAAGGCTCAGGAGGCAATGAACTACGAGCCTTTTCCCTTCGACGCATCGGAAATAGAATGCGTGGTTTTAAGCCACGCTCACATAGACCACTGCGGAAGGCTTCCCCTTTTGATGAAGAGGGGATTCCGCGGTAAGATATACTGCACCGACGCCACGGCGGATCTCCTTGACGTAATGCTGAAAGACAGCGGCTACATTCACGAAAAGGACGCCGAGTGGCAGAACAGAAAGGCCGAAAGAGCAGGCAGGAAAAAGGTGGAGCCTCTCTATACATACGAGGATTCCGTAAGAACCCTTGAGCTGGTTCAGCCTGTTCTCTACGATCAGCTCATCAATTTAAACGACGACATGAGAATAGTCTTTAACGACGCAGGCCACATTCTCGGTTCCGCCATCATAGAGCTCTGGGTAAAGGAGGGAGACGGCGAATCCAAGATAGTCTTCTCCGGCGACCTGGGCATGACGGACAGACCTATACTCAGAGATCCGACTTACATAAAGAAGGCCGACTATGTGATAATGGAGACCACTTACGGAGACAGAGTCCACCCGGCCAACTCCACCAGTATAGAGCAGCTTCTGGATATAGTTTTAAAGACGGTGAAGCGTGGAGGAACGGTAGTCATTCCGTCCTTTGCCGTGGGCAGGACCCAGGAACTCATATTCGAGTTCAACAAGTTCTACGATGAGCATTCGGAGTACAGAAAGGATCTGGATAAGGTTATGGTATACGTGGACAGCCCTATGGCCACCACGGCTACCGAGGTTTTCCGCAAAAACGCCCAGGCCTTTGACGACGAGACGAGAGAGTATATCCTCAAAGGAGACAATCCGCTGGACTTCAAGAACCTCAGGTTCACCAGAAGCACCGCAGAGTCCCAGGCTCTCAATATGAATAAGGAACCGAAGGTTATTATTTCCGCCAGCGGCATGTGCGAAGCCGGAAGAATAAGACACCACCTGAAGCATAACCTGTGGGACAGCAGAAACAGCGTCATATTCGTAGGGTATCAGGCCGAAGGAACTCTTGGAAGAGCGCTCATAAACGGAACGAAGGAGATTACACTCTTTGGCGAGGAGATTCAGGTAAACGCCGAGATATATAACCTTGAAGGATTTTCAGGCCATGCGGACAGAGACGCCCTCTTTGCATGGGCGGCGGCCTTCAGACAGAAGCCTAAGCAGATTTTCCTCGTTCACGGAGAACACGACTCCAAGGTGTCCTTCGCAAAGCTTCTGGAGGAGAAGCTGGGATACAACCCTGTGGTGGTTACGGGAAATTCCGAGTTTGAGCTTGACCTTGATTCGGCGGAGATACTGAACATGGAAAGCGCCGAAAAGAGGGAGGCCGAGTACGAGGAGATTCAGGACGTAAGGAACAAGATTGCCGGAATTCACGAGGAAATCGAGCACATTCTCTACAATGCCGACCTTGCCATGGGAAACAATATTTCCGAGGACAAGATGATAAAGATAAACAACATCGTTCAGGAGCTTGCCAAGGCTACCGTAAACCTTGGATCTGCAGTTACGGAGGAGGACAGATAGAATGGATTATCCTATTGTAATCGGAATTGCAGGGGGTACGGGTTCGGGAAAGAGCACCATAATAAAGAAGATAAAAGAGCAGTTCAACGACGCCGTGACCATTTTGAGCCACGATTACTACTACAAGGCCCACGACGATCTGACATACGAGGAGAGGACGAAGCTTAACTACGACCATCCCGACGCTTTTGACACGGACCTCATGGTGGAACACATCAAAGCCCTTAAGAGAGGAGAGTTCGTAGAGAGACCGTCCTATGATTTCTCCGTTCACAACAGGAGAAAGGAGACGGTCACCGTAGTTCCTTCAAAGGTGATAATCGTGGAGGGAATACTTATCTTCGAGAACGTTGAGCTTCTGGACATGTTCGACATAAAGGTTTTCGTAGATACCGACGCCGACGTGAGAATCATAAGGAGAATACTCAGGGACGTCAAGGAAAGGGGAAGAACCCTTGAATCGGTGATAAACCAGTATCTCACTACGGTAAAGCTCATGCACGAGCAGTTCGTGGAGCCGAGCAAAAAGAATGCGGACATAATTATCCCGGAGGGAGGATACAACACCGTCGCTATTGAGATGCTGAACCAGAGAATCAGAGCGCTTTTAGGAGACTGACAGACGAACGGAAATACAAGGAGGGTTAATAAAATGCAGGATTTCGGATTAGACTTCAGACTTGCCCTTTTGGGATTCGGCAACGCCGGACAGGCCTTTGCCGCGCTTCTGGAGGAGAAGAGGGACGAAATAAGAGCCACATACGGAAGAAACGTAATTATAACGGCCATAGTGACAGGGTCCAGGGGAAGCATAGTAAACCCTGACGGAATAGATACGGCCGAAGCGAGGAGAATGCTTAAGGAGGACGGAGTCTTCAGTCCGGACTTTCCGGGGTACTGCGACAAGACGGCCTTTGACGTGATTTCGTCGCCGTGCTGCGATGCGGTATTAGAACTGACTCCCCTTAATATAATGAGCGGACAGCCTGCCATAAACCACATTCTCGAAGCCTTTGCCGCAGGGAAGCACGTGGTCTCGGCCAACAAGGGTCCGGTAGCGTGGGCTCATAAGAAGCTTAAGGACATTGCGGACAAAAAAGGCCTCAAGTTCTACTACGAGACTACGGTAATGGACGGCACGCCGATTTTCAATCTTGCCGAAAAGACTCTGAATCTGTGCAGGATCACTGAAATATCGGGAATACTCAACAGCACCACCAACTACATTCTGGACGAGATGGCAGACGGGGTGCCTTACGACACCATAATTGAAAACGGAAGAAAGCGGGGCTTTATCGAAGCCGATTCCGCCATGGATATAGAGGGCTACGACGCTGCTGCAAAGCTGACGGCCCTGCTTAATGTACTAGCCGATGCGGACATTACCCCTGACGACGTGGACAGGACGGGAATAGAAAACATCACCGCAGAGGACGTAAAGAACGCAGAAAGCAGGGGCATGGTGATAAGACTGGTGTGCCGGGGCAAAGTGGGCCCGGACGGAGAGGTCACGGCTGAAGTGGCTCCGGAAGAGGTTCCGGAGGGAAGCATGCTTGCCTGCGTAAGGGGAACCACTTCCCTGGTATCCCTGACGACTGACCTGATGGGAACCATCTCCATCGTGGAGCACGACCCTGAGATAGAGCAGACTGCCTACGGTATATTCTCCGATGTGCTGAGACTCCTGCAGGAAGTGTAAGGCCGGCGTTATGTCGCAGATAACAAAAAGAGCCATAGCCGAAGCCTTTGTCAGAATCATGGAGAGCAAGCCCATGGGCAAGATAACCATAGGCGATATCGCTGAGGAGTGCGGAATAAGCCGCATGACCTTCTACTACCACTTTCAAGATATATACGACCTGATAGAGTGGATATGCCGGGAGGACGTTAAGAAGGTATACGGAGACAAGTCAAAATACGAATCGTGGCAGGCCGGATTTCTCAGCCTTTGCCGTATCATATACGAAAACAGGAAGTTCGTCCGCAACGTCTACGACTCCTTTCACAGAGATTATCTGGAAAAGTACATATTCGAGATAGTCTACGAACTGGTTCTTGACAGAGTGAATCAGCTTTCCGAAGGCATCGACATTTCGGCGGAGAACAGGCACTACGTTGCCAGATTCTACATGTACGCCATAGTGGGAGTGACCGCGGACTGGATGAAGGACGGATTCAGGGAGAGCCCGGAGGAAATGAGCGGAAGGCTTGGAGCCATGATAGAGGGACAGGTTCTGGAATCCATAAGAAAACTGGAAAAGCACGAATAGTGAGATTATTTCATCAGAATCCCCGTTGTGATAAAAACTTTATCACGGCGGGGGTTTTGTTTATTGTAGGAGCCCGGAAGCCGGTGATACGGTATTAGGTAAGGGAGGTGTATATTATGGATATTTCGATGCAGATGAAAAAGGCTGCCCTTCGCACAGCGATGGGATACATAGAAAAGGATCCTGAGAATAACATGCTTAAGCTGATGGACTGGGTGGACGCTCTGGCGGGAGACGGCCCGAACAGCTTTCCTTCTCAGCGGGCCATGGTGAGAAAGGTTCTGGAGGACAAAGACAGCAGCATGCACAGGCTCATAATGAACGTCTTCCGCGATGTGGACAACGACGTTATAAAGAAGGTGTTCGAAAACTTCTTCCTGAACGCAAGTCTGGTGGGCTGGCAGAGACAGGAGGAATACAGACAGAAGTACGGCTGCAACATTCCGTGGGCCATACTTTTAGACCCGACCTCGGCGTGCAATCTCAAGTGCACGGGCTGCTGGGCGGCGGAATACGGCAACAGGCTGAACCTGACCTACGATGAGCTCAGCGATATTATAAGTCAGGCAAAGGAAATGGGCACGTATATGTTCCTGTTCTCAGGGGGAGAACCTCTCGTCAGAAAGGACGACATCATCAAACTCTGCAAAGAGCATAACGACTGTCAGTTCCTTGCATTCACCAATGCGACTCTCATAGACGACAGGTTTGCAGAGGACATGCTGGAGGTGAAGAATTTCATTCCGGCAATCAGCGTTGAAGGCTTTGAGGAGGCCACGGACTTCAGAAGGGGACAGGGTACATATCAGGCCGTAATGAGGGCCATGAAGATTCTCAAGGAACACAGACTTCCTTTCGGCGTTTCCTGCTGCTACACGTCAAAGAATCTTGACTCAATAAGCTCTGAGGAATTCATAGATCATCTGGTTGAGTGCGGGGCGAAGTTTGCGTGGTTCTTCCACTACATGCCTGTGGGAAACGACGCGGCGGTGGAGCTTCTTCCGAATCCTGAGCAGAGGAGAAAGATGTACGAAAAGGTAAGGGAGTACAGAAAGACAAAGCCTATATTCACCATAGATTTTCAGAATGACGGCGAGTTCGTCCACGGCTGTATAGCGGGCGGAAGAAATTACCTTCATATCAACGCCAACGGCGATATTGAGCCTTGCGCCTTCATTCATTACTCGGATTCCAACATCAGAGAAAAGCGCCTGCTGGAGGCCTTCCAGTCGCCACTGTTTATGGCATATCACGACAATCAGCCGTTTAACTGCAACCATCTGAGACCTTGTCCTATGCTGGAAAACCCTGAAATGCTGCAGATGATGGTCGAAAAGTCCGGCGCTCATTCAACCGACATGCAGTCTCCTGAAAGCGCGGAGCATCTGTGCGGAAAGTGCGAGGAGTACGCCGCGAACTGGGCTCCGGAGGCAGACAGGCTCTGGGAGAAGAGGCAGGAGGAAAAGAAAGCTAAGACGTTCTAACTCATACATCATTACCGGGCATTCCCGAAACGACATTTTGAAGTTTCGGGGATGTCTTTTTTGCGTGTTGTCAGAGGGTAACGTGGGCTGACGCTTTCGATAAAATTTTGGTTTTTGAAGCAAAAGTCGCAGATTTTGCCGAAAATCGGTAGGCAAAAACCCGTCAAAATCCAAAAAATACCAAAACTTCAGTAAAATGTATTGACTCCTCGCCGGGTCTGTAGTAAATATGAGTAACAATCTCAGGAGGGAGGAGAATGAACGATGAGAGAATGGCAGCAGACAAGATTTAAAAAATACGTACTGCCTGATGCAGTGTACTACCAGAGCCTCTGGGCGGTAAGAGACCTTGAGAGAATGGAAGCGAGGATAAAGGAACTGTCCGATACCATAGACGCTATGGAAAGAAGCGGAAGCCTGGTGAAAGAGACGGGCATTTCCTACGGCATAGTAAGAACACCGACGGAAAACACCGCCATGGAAAAAGCCATGCTTGAGGAACGGGTGAGAGGAATCCATACGGCAATATCTCACATACCGGACGGTTACAGATCTTATGTACTGAGCAATATCATAATGAAAAATCCCGGAAAAACGTTTCCTAACAAGGTGTGGAGAATCTGGAAGCAGAGATTTCTCTACGACGTTGCGGTAAACCTTTCGATACTGTAAGGAGAGGCCATGAAACAGAAAATGAAAAAAAGAATAATTGCGGGAGCCTGCGCCGGGATTGCATCCGCAGTATGTATCGGTGCGATTGTAAGTTTTACGGGGCTTAAGGGTGCGTCGCTAAATCAGGATAATCAGGAAGAGGAAGGGAAAAGCTACATGGAAGAGGAGAATCCGGGATATTCTGAGAGCAGTCCGGGACCGAGGGATGAAGTCCTTGAAGTATGTACTGATTTTGCGGAGCAGGTGTGCGAGAGGAGCTACCTGATCAGCGATGGAAGAGAGGGATATGAGCTTCTGACCGCGGAATACAGAGCCACGCTGGAAAAGACGGGAGATCCGGGAAAAACAGCAGCCCACTATAGGGAGAACGAACTGGTACAGAACCTGATAGAGGTTGAAAATGCGGAAACCATATCGGTTTCGGAAACAGAAGCGCAGGCGGCCGTTTCGTGCAGATGCAGATACGGTGAGACGGCAGCGGGATTTGTCGACCTGAACGGAGTGGGAGAAGGCGAGGAATTTACACTTCTGATGTTCATGGGACTGGAAAAGGTTAACGGACAGTGGAAAATCTCCGGCTGCAATGTGATACAGTGCTAAGTCTGAAGGGAAGGGGTGAAGGCATGAGAACGTGCAGAGGAACGATTACGGTATTTCTTCTGGCCGCTATAATAATGGTCGTTCTGATGATAGGTGATTCGGGAAGAGCGTATGCCATAAGTCATCTTGTGGATTTTGACCATGGAAGCGTGAGCGATATCATAACAGACGGGGCAGAAC
>DXHZ01000078.1 GCA_019113145.1 Candidatus Avanaerovorax faecigallinarum | reverse complement strand
GGCGGAAGGGAGCATTCCGATGGAGCCGGTTATCTGGCTGGCTTCGTCGGAGAGAATGTCTCCGAAGATGTTGCTGGTGAGTATTACGTCGAACTGCTTCGGGTTTCTGACAAGCTGCATGGCGGCGTTATCCACGTACATGTTGTCGAGGGTGACTTCCGGGTATTCCTCTGCAACTTCGGCCACAATCTTTCTCCAGAGTCTGGAGCTGTCTAAAACATTGGCCTTATCCACGCTGGTTACGTGTCTGTTCCGCTTCATCGCCATATCAAAGGCGGTCTTTGCGATGCGGCGGATCTCTCCCTCGGAGTATTTCTCCACGTCGTAGGCCACGAGACCTTCCGCTGTTTCCTCCGTTGCGCGCTCGCCGAAGTATATTCCGCCGGTAAGCTCTCTGACTACCAGAATGTCGAGACCGCCCGCTATGATTTCCGCCTTGAGAGGGGAAGCAGCCGAAAGTTCGTCAAAGACCATTGCGGGGCGCAGGTTGGCGTAAAGGCCCAGCTCTTTTCTGAGTCCCAGAAGAGCTCTCTCGGGGCGCTGGTCCCCGGGTACGTCGTCCCATTTGGGACCGCCCACGGCGCCTAAGAGGACACCGTCGCTTTCTTTGCATATCCTTACTGTTTCGGAAGGGAGGCACTCACCGACCTGGTCTATGGCAGCGCCGCCTGCGAGCACGTATTCGTACCTGAAGCTGTGCCCGTATTTCTCGCCGACTTTATCTAAAACCGAGGTGGCGGCATCCACCACCTCCGGGCCGATGCCGTCTCCCTTTATTACTGCTATGCTGTATTCCATTATTTTCTCTCCTTAATGCTTGCCATGAGCCCGCCTGCGTTTATGATTCCTCTGATGAACTCAGGGAAAGGCGCTGCGGTATACGTTTCATTTTTCGTAACGTTTCTGATTTCACCCTTTGAGAAGTCCACCTCAACCTGGTCGCCGTCTTCAATTCCTTTGCTCGCTTCCGGACACTCCAGAATTGGAAGTCCGATGTTTATGGCGTTGCGGTAGAAGATTCTCGCAAAGGTGGTTGCTATTACGCAGCTTACGCCGCTTGCTTTGATTGCTATAGGCGCGTGCTCACGGGGGGAGCCGCAGCCGAAGTTTTCCCCTGCCACGATTATGTCTCCCGGCTTAACGTTCTTTACAAAGTCCGGATCTATGTCCTCCATGCAGTGGGAGGCGAGCTCAGCGTGATCCTTGGTGTTCAGGTATCTTGCGGGAATGATTACGTCCGTATCGACGTTGTCCTGATATTTATGTACTCTTCCTTTAGCGTCCATGGTTTCCTCCTTATAAACTTCTCGGGTCTGCAATTTTACCTGCTACGGCCGAAGCTGCGGCCACTGCCGGGCTTGCAAGGTAGACTTCGGAGCCGGTGTGACCCATTCTTCCTACGAAATTTCTGTTGGTGGTGGAAACGCACCGTTCGCCATCGGCAAGGATTCCCATGTATCCGCCGAGACACGGTCCGCATGTAGGGGTTGAAACGATGCAGCCGGCGTCGATGAACGTATCGATGTATCCGAGACGTATGCACTCCTTGTAGATGTGCTGGGTGGCCGGAATCACTATTCCGCGAACGCCTTTTGCGATGTGGCGGCCTTTAAGGATCTCGGCGGCTGCAGCCATGTCGGAAAGGCGTCCGTTGGTGCAAGAGCCTATTACAACCTGATCGATGGCAACGTCGCCCACCTCGTCTATGGTCCTCGTGTTTTCAGGAAGGTGAGGGAAGGATACGGTCGGCTTTATCTCGGATAAATCGATTTCGTAAACCTCGTCGTACTCAGCGTCCTCATCGGCCTCATACACGGTGAATTCTCTGTCTGTGCGGGATTTCACATATTCTCTTGTAACGTCGTCCACAGGGAAAATGCCGTTTTTGCCGCCGGCCTCTATCGCCATGTTGGCTATGCAAAGGCGGTCGTCCATGGAAAGAGACGCAACGCCCGGGCCTGTGAATTCCATAGATTTATAGAGGGCCCCGTCAACGCCTATCATGCCTATGATGTGAAGTATCACGTCTTTACCGCTTACGCATTTTCCAAGCTTTCCCGTAAGATTGAACTTAATTGCCGAAGGAACCTTGAACCATGCCTGCCCCGTTGCCATGCCTGCGGCAAGATCTGTGGAGCCGACTCCCGTCGAAAATGCGCCTAAGGCTCCGTACGTACACGTGTGGGAATCCGCGCCGATTACCGCGTCCCCCGGAATAACAAGGCCTTTTTCCGGAAGAAGGGCGTGTTCTATGCCCATTTCTCCCACGTCGTAGAAGTTGTCGATGTCGAACCTCTTCGCAAAGGTTCTGCACGCTTTGCACTGCTCGGCGCTCTTGATGTCCTTGTTTGGAACAAAGTGGTCCATGACAAGGGATACCTTTGATTTATCGAATACGCTGTCAAAACCTGCGCCGTCAAATTCCGCAATGGATACGGGCCCTGTTATATCGTTGGCTAAAACCATATCCAGATCCGCCATGATAAGCTGTCCGGCCTTAACGGATTCCAGCCCTGCGTGGGCGGCCAGAATCTTCTGGGTCATAGTCATTCCCATGATAATTTCCTCCTTATATATACTTATTTTTTAATGAAGTGAATCTTCTTGTTCATTCTGTTCAGCGCGCTGACCAGGGCGTTAACCGATGCCAGTATGATGTCTGTGTGCGTTCCCACTCCCCAGTAGGTGTTTCCGTTTGCGTCGGCTATGCAGACGTAGGAAGCGGCCTTGGAGTTGGAATCTGCACTGATGGCGTGCTCCGAATATGTTATGAACTTATAGTCAAAGTGGTAGTTGGTCTTTTTCAGAGCGTTGCTGACTGCATCCAGGCGACCGTTTCCTTCGGCGTCCAGATGGAAGACTTCGTCATTTATTACTACTCTCATCTTTACGCTTACGCTGCTGTCGTCCTCTTCCTTTGTGGAAGAAAGGTGACCGAAGGTGGCGTCTGTAATGTCCAGAGGGTCGAAGTCGTTTATATACTCCTTCGCAAAGGCGTCATATATCTCCTGAGGCTCCAGTTCTTCGTGGTTGTGGTCGGATATCTCCTTCATCATGTATCCCACCTCGGAGCGCATGGCCTTAGGAATGTCAAAGCCGAAGTTGTGCTCCAGAATGTACGCTACGCCGCCTTTGCCGGACTGGCTGTTTATCCTGATAACGTCGCCGTCGTATTCTCTTCCCACATCGTGAGGGTCGAGAGGCAGATAAGGAACGGTCCACTTTGAAGGGTCCATCTCTTCACGCCACTTCATGCCCTTAGCGATGGCGTCCTGATGTGAGCCGGAGAAGGCCGCGAACACCAGGCTTCCGCCGTACGGCTGGCGAGGACTGACCTTCATTCCGGTGTACGTTTCGTAGGCGTCCACTACGGAAGGCATATCGGAAAAGTCCAGCTGCGGGTCGACTCCGTGAGTGAACATATTCATGGCGAGGGTAACTATATCCACGTTTCCCGTACGCTCACCGTTTCCGAAGAGGGTGCCCTCTATGCGGTCGCCTCCTGCAAGGATTCCGAGCTCGGCGTCGGCAACGCCTGTTCCTCTGTCGTTATGAGGGTGAAGGGAAACGATGACGTTCTCTCTGCAGTGAAGATGATTGCACATGTACTCTATCTGGTTTGCAAACACGTGAGGCAGCGACATCTCCACCGTGGCGGGAAGATTGATTATTACCTTCCTGTCGGCTGTCGGCTTCCAGATGTCTATAACCTCGTTGCATATCCTGGCGGCGAACTCCATTTCGGTTCCAGTGAAGCTTTCCGGAGAATACTCGAACCTGAAATCGGACTCGGGATTCTTCGCGGCGTACTCGTTTATGAGAACAGCTCCGTCCTTTGCAATCTGGATAATTTCCTCCTCGGAAGCTCTGAACACCTGCTGCCTCTGAGCAAATGATGTAGAGTTGTAAAGGTGGACTATGGCGTGCTTTACGCCCTTTAACGCCTCGAACGTCTTATCTATTATGTGTCTTCTGGACTGGGTGAGAACCTGAATGGTGACGTCGTCCGGAATCCTGTTCTCCTCAATCAGCTTTCTGACGAACTCGTACTCCGTCTCTGAAGCTGCAGGAAATCCCACTTCTATTTCCTTAAAACCTATCTTAACAAGAAAATCGAAGAAGCTTAGCTTTTCCTCAAGACTCATGGGAACGATAAGAGCCTGATTTCCGTCTCGCAAGTCTACGCTGCACCAGATGGGAGCTTTGTCGATGTGGTCCTTTTCCATCCACTTTCCACACGGTGCAGGAGGATTGTAGTAGCCGATTCTGTACTTCTCGTAGTTTTTCATTTTAAGATTGACCTCCGATTGAAAAAATGATTACGGCGGCAGGGGACATATATAATATGTAGAAACCGTTAAAAAAACCTCTCCAGCAAAAGCTGAAGAGGCGAATTATGTCCGCGGTACCACTCTTCTTGGCGCTGATGCGCCCACTCGTTTTAAAATCTGCTCGGGGGTGAGACATCAGGGTTCCCGTAAAGCCTTTCACCTGCGCGGCTTCTCTCTGAGACGGGATGTCCCGGATTTATTCCCTTCAACGCATCTTTAATTACCATAATAATATAACGTAAGGCGCACCTTTTGTCAATAAAATTTATTGTGCTTTTTACAAAACAAAATAAGATTTTTTTGTTTTGAAACACAAAAAGTGTTGACATTTATCATTGCAAGTCTATAATAGAAACATATGGTGGAAAACAGACGCACCATTGGTAAGTTACAGCTTTTGTCAATGACACTTGAATGTTTTAGTTAGAAGGAAGAGACTTATGAAACTGACAGGTTCACAGATCGTCATAGAGGTTCTGGCCGAGCACGGAGTAGACACGGTCTTCGGCTATCCGGGCGGAGCGGCTCTTAACGTCTATGACGAGCTTTATAAGAATAAGGATAGAATCAGGCACGTTCTCACCGCCGACGAGCAGGGCGCAGCCCATGCCGCGGACGGTTACACGAGAGCGACGGGAAAGACGGGAGTGGTTTTCGCCACCAGCGGCCCGGGAGCAACCAACCTGGTTACGGGTATAGCGACAGCCTATATGGACAGCATTCCCATGGTTGCGATAACGTCCAACGTACCGGACCATCTCATAGGAAGGGATGCATTCCAGGAGGTCTGCATTACCGGCATAACCATGTCCATAACCAAGCATAACTTCTTTGTAAACCACGTGGAAGACCTTGCGGACACTCTGAGAGAGGCATTTAAGATAGCAGAAAGCGGAAGAAAAGGTCCTGTCCTTGTGGATATAACAAAGGATGCGTCCTCTGATATGACGGAATACGAGAGAAAGGAGCCTCTTCCTTTAAAGCCGCTTCCTAAGATGGAAAGAGACGACATGGCGGCAATGGTAAGGTATATAAACGCGGCCGAAAAGCCTGTGTGCTATATAGGCGGCGGCGTCGTTGCTTCTGAAGCGTGTAAAGAATTGGAGGAGCTCATTGAAAAGGCCGACATACCGGTGGTTCACACGCTTATGGCCGCAGGAGTCATAGGATACGATAATCCTCACGACCTGGGCATGGTTGGAATGCACGGCTCGGTGGCGGCGAACAGAGCCATAGATCAGGCGGATCTGGTCATCACATTGGGCGCCAGATTCAGCGACAGGGTGGCCCTTAATCCGGAGAAATTCGCACGCCGTGCGAAGATTATTCAGGTGGATATCGATAAGAGCGAAATCAATAAGAACGTAGACATAGACAAATGCTGCGTCGGCGATATAAAGGATTTTCTCACCAGAATCCTTCCGTACGTTGAAGAGAAGAAGCGTACGGAGTGGAACGAGAGAGTAGGCGGCTGGAAGAACAAGGACCGCATCTACAAGGACGCTCATTGCAAGCTCCATCCTGCGGAGGTTATTCATACCATATGCGATATGACTGACGAAAACACCATCTACGTTACCGACGTAGGCCAGCACCAGATGTGGGCGGCCCAGTTCATAAAGCACCACAAGGCTAAGAAGTTCCTCACCAGCGGAGGCCTCGGAACCATGGGATACGGTTACGGGGCGGCCATAGGGGCCAAGATAGGATGTCCGGAGGACAGGGTTATTCACATAACCGGCGACGGATCTTTCCACATGAACTTCAACGAGGGCTGCACGGCAGTAAGCGAGAAGCTTCCTATCATAACGGTCATCATGAACAATCAGGTTCTGGGAATGGTTTACCAGTGGCAGACTTTGTTCTATGAAAAGAGATATTCCAGCACCACCCCGGAGAGAAAGACCGACTATGTTAAGCTGGCGGAGGGCATAGGCGCCAAAGGCTTCAGGGCGGAGACCCCTGAGGAATTCAAGGAGGCCTTTGAGAAAGCCCTTAAGGAGGACGGACCTGTCTGGATAGAGTGCATCATCTCCAGAGAGGAAAGAGTTCTTCCGATGATTCCAAGCGGCAAGAGCGTAGACGACATGATTACAGTATAAGGAGGATGGCAATATGTATATACCGCTTAAAAAAGAAATAGTGAGCATCCTCGTACTGAACCAGGCGAACGTTCTTAACAGAGTTGTAAGCATGTTCGGACGGAGAGGCTTCAACATCGACTCTCTTACGGTGTCGGCGACCAACGATCCGACACTTTCGAGAATAACCATAGTGTTCAGCGCCACGGAGCGTTCCATGCAGCAGATTATAACCCAGACGGAAAAGCTTGAGGTTGTAAAGAGCATTATGATAATGAACAGGGAGAACAGCCTGTACAGAGAGCTTCTCCTGCTGAAGGTGAACGCCGACAAGGAGCAGCGCAGTGAGATCAAGGAGATTACCGATATCTACAGAGCCAAGATTGTGGATCTTTCCAAGGAAAGCCTTATCATAGAGCTTACGGGAACTCCGGAAAAGCTCAACGGCTTCATGGACGTTATGGCGGACTACGATATAGCAGAGGTGTGCAGAACGGGAATTACAGGTCTCGAGACGAACACCAGACAGAGCGAATGATTTAAATCAACATAAAATCTATTTAAAAAGAAGGAGACGAGAAAAATGATTAAGAAGTATTACGATCAGGACTGCAATTTAGGATTACTGGACGGAAAGAAGATTGCCATCATAGGTTTCGGAAGCCAGGGTCATGCCCACGCCATGAACCTTAAGGACAGCGGAATGGACGTTGTCGTAGGTCTGAGACCGGGTTCCGCCCATGCAAAGAAGGCAGAGGCCGCAGGCATTCCAGTTATGGGAATTGAGGAAGCTGCAGAGGCCGGCGACGTTGTAATGATCCTGACTCCTGACGAACTTCAGGCAAAGATATATAAAGAGCAGATTGAAAAGCACATGAAGGAAGGCAACGTCCTCATGTTCGCTCATGGCTTCAACATTCACTTTAAGCAGATCATTCCTCAGAAGGATATCGACGTAATCATGGTCGCTCCTAAGGGACCGGGACACACCGTAAGAAGCCAGTACGTAGAAGGAAAGGGAGTTCCTTCCCTTATCGCCGTATATCAGGACGCTTCCGGAAAGGCAAAGGACTACGCTCTTGCATACGCTTCCGGAATCGGCGCAGGCAGAGCCGGAATCCTCGAGACCACATTCAAGGAAGAGACGGAGACAGACCTCTTCGGCGAGCAGGCAGTTCTCTGCGGCGGAGTATGCGAGCTGATGAAAGCAGGATTCGATACGCTGGTAGAAGCAGGATACGAGCCTGAAATGGCATACTTTGAGTGCATCCATGAGATGAAGCTCATAGTAGACCTTATCAACGAAGGCGGCTTCGACAAGATGAGATACTCCATCTCCAACACTGCAGAATACGGAGACTACAGAACGGGAAAGAGAATCATCACCGAGGATACCAGAAAGGAAATGAAGCAGGTTCTCTCCGAGATTCAGGACGGAACGTTCGCAAGCGAATTCATTCAGGAATTCAACGCAGGCGGAAAGGCAAGATTCCTTGCAACGAGAGCAAAGGAAGCAAGCCATCCTCTCTGCGAGACGGGAAAAGAGCTCAGAGAGATGATGAGCTGGCTTAAGAAGTAAAAGACAGTGAGGTTATGATTATGGCAAGACGAAGCGATAACGTAACCAAAGGCGTAGAAAAGGCTCCCATGAGAAGCCTTTTTTACGCTATGGGTTACACTAAAGAGGAGCTGGAAAGACCGCTCATCGGAGTGGTATCGGCTCACAGCGAAATAGTTCCCGGACATATCCACCTGGACAAGGTTGCAGATGCGGTGAAGGCCGGAGTCAGAATGGCAGGAGGAACCCCTATAATGATTCCTGCCATAGGCGTGTGCGACGGAATCGCAATGGGACATATCGGAATGAAGTATTCCCTTGCAAGCCGCGAGCTTATAGCGGACAGCGTGGAGACCATGGCCAACGCCCATCAGCTGGACGGCCTCGTTCTGGTTCCCAACTGCGACAAGATAGTTCCGGGAATGCTCATGGGAGCTTTAAGACTTAACATACCTACGGTGGTATGCTCCGGAGGCCCGATGATGAGCGGACTGGTTGACGGCGTGGAGACGTCTCTTTCCAAGATGTTTGAGGCCGTTGGAGCCAGAAAGGCGGATATAATAGACGACGAAGGGCTCCTGGAATACGAGCAGAACACCTGTCCGGGATGCGGTTCGTGTTCCGGCATGTACACGGCAAACAGCATGAACTGTCTCTGCGAGGCGCTGGGAATCGCGCTTCCGGGCAACGGAACGGTTCCCGCTGTCCACAGCGGAAGAATAATGATAGCAAAGCATGCGGGAATGGCGATTATGGATCTGGTTGAAAAGGATATTAAGTCCAGAGACATAGTAAACGAGAAATCCATAAGAAACGCTCTTGCCTGCGATATGGCTTTGGGATGCTCTTCAAACAGCGTTCTGCATCTTCTCGCCATAGCTCACGAGGCCGGTGTGGAGCTGGATCTGGAGCTTTTCAACGAGATGAGCGGAAAGACTCCTAACCTGTGCCATCTGGCTCCTGCAGGAGGCACACACATGCACGACCTTAATAACGCGGGAGGCGTTCAGGGAGTACTGGCCGAGCTTAACAAGCTGGGCCTCATAGACACATCACTGATGACGGCAAACGGCAAGACGGTGGGAGAAAATATTAAGGGCAAGGGAAGCCTGAATTCCGAAGCTATGAGACCTGCCGAAAATCCGTACAGCTCTACGGGCGGACTTGCAATTCTCTGGGGAAATATCGCAAGGGAAGGCTGCGTGGTAAAGAAGAGCGCCGTCGCTGAGGAAATGCTCACCCACAGTGGCCCTGCAAGGGTATTCGACTGTGAAGAGGACGCCATAGACGCAATTTACAACGGCAGAATCGTCGACGGAGACGTGGTTGTAATAAGGTACGAGGGACCTAAGGGTGGTCCGGGCATGAGAGAAATGCTCAATCCTACCAGTGCTCTTGCCGGAATGAAGCTGGACAAGACGGTCGCTCTCATAACAGACGGCAGATTCAGCGGCGCAAGCCGCGGAGCCTCCATAGGCCACGTATGTCCGGAAGCCGCAAGCGGCGGTGAAATAGGACTTCTCAGGGAAGGTGACATTATCGACATAGACATTCCTAATTCCAAAGTCAACGCCAGAGTGACCGATGAGGAATTCGCCGAGAGAAGAAAGACCTACGTTCCGAGAGAGCCTAACGTGAAGAGTGGCTGGCTCTACAGATATTCCAAGATGGTCGCTCCGTCCTGCAAGGGCGCGGTAATGGAGGAATAGGACATGCTGACATTAAACGACTTTGAAAAGGCCACCGAGGTTGTAAAGAAGGTGGCTATAGAGACACCCCTTACATACAGCGACTACTTCAGCGACACTACGGGAAACAAAGTGTACCTTAAGCCTGAAAATATGCAGAAGACGGGCGCGTACAAGATAAGAGGAGCATACTATAAGATAAGCACTCTCACCGATGAGGAAAGGTCAAAGGGACTGATTGCGGCGTCTGCCGGAAACCACGCCCAGGGCGTAGCCTATGCGGCAAAGGCTTACGGCTGCAAGGCCGTGATAGTAATGCCTGCAACGACTCCTCTCATGAAGGTAAACCGTACGAAGAGCTACGGAGCGGAGGTAATCCTAAAGGGAGACGTCTACGACGAATCGGCGGCCTATGCCATGAAGCTGGCAGAGGAAAAGGGATATACCTTCATTCCGCCTTTTGACGACCCGGATGTAGCGACGGGACAGGGAACCATAGCCATGGAGATAGTCAAGGAGCTTCCTCTGGTGGACTACATTCTTGTTCCGGTGGGCGGAGGCGGACTTGCTACCGGCGTTTCCACTCTCGCCAAAATGCTGAACCCGAAGATAAAGGTTATAGCTGTGGAGCCTGCGGGAGCCGCCTGCCTTAAGGCGTCATTTGAAGCGGGAAAGCCTGTTACTCTGCCGAACGTAAACACCATTGCTGACGGCACGGCGGTAAAAACTCCGGGAAGCGTTATTTTCCCTTACCTTCAGAAGAATATCGACGACATCATAACCGTGGAGGACGAGGAGCTCATCGTAGCGTACCTCGATATGGTTGAAAACCACAAGATGGTGGTGGAGAATTCGGGACTTCTCACCGTCGCCGCCTTAAAACACCTTAAGGCAAAGGGCAAGAAGGTGGTATCCATCTTAAGCGGCGGAAACATGGATATAATCACCATGTCTTCCGTAATACAGCACGGACTCATCGCAAGAGACAGGATATTCACCATTTCCGTTCTCCTTCCGGATAAGCCTGGTGAGCTTGTCAGGGTTGCGTCCCTAATAGCGGAGGAGCAGGGCAACGTGGTGCGACTCGACCACAACCAGTTCGTAAGCATAAACAGGTCCGCGGCAGTGGAGCTGACAATTACCATAGAAGCTTTCGGAACGGAGCACAAGACGAAGATCATAAACAGCCTGAAGAAGGCGGGCTACGACCCTAGAACCGAAAACGTAATGATGTAAAAACGATTTTCAAAAATGAAGCCGCACTGTATAATATAAGTACAGCGCGGTTTTTGCGTTTATGAAACGGAGAGGAAGACCATGAGAAAAACCGGGGCAAGCTCCCTTTGGCGCCTCGTGCCTGAGGACGTAAGGAACTTTACAGACATTTTAAAAGGCGAAGGCTATGAGGCCTACGTGGTGGGCGGATGCGTAAGGGACATGATTCTCGGCAGGGAGCCTTCGGATTTTGATGTCACGACGTCGGCGCTGCCTGAAGACACCGTGAGAATTCTCGAATCAAAAGGCGTAAAGACCTTCGGAACGGGACTTAAGCACGGTACGGTCACGGCCCTTTCGGGAGCAGGTCCGGTGGAAATTACCACCTACAGAGTTGACGGAGAGTATAAGGATAACAGACACCCGGAGAAGGTAATGTTTACGTCAAGCCTTAGGGACGACCTTTCAAGGCGGGACTTTACGATAAACGCCATGGCTCTCGGCGAGGACGGAGTAAAGGATTACTTCGGCGGAACAGACGACCTTGAAAAGGGGATAATCAGAGCCGTGGGCGATGCAGAAAAGCGGTTTAAAGAAGACGGGCTCAGAATCATGAGAGCCCTGAGATTTGCAGCGACTTACGGGTTCAAACTGGATGAGAAAACTTCTGAGGCAGTTCTGTCGTGCCGAAGGCTCCTTGAGAACATCAGCAGGGAGAGGATTTATTCGGAGTTTACGAGGCTCATATGCGGTAAAGGGGCAGGTGAGATTTTAAGAAAGTACAGGGAGGTATTCTTTGAGATAATACCGGAGCTTGAAATCTGCTCGGGCTTTGACCAGAGAAGCAGCTTTCACCTGTACGACGTATACGAGCATATGGTGAGAGCCATGGAAAACGTAAGGCCGGAGCCGGTTATCAGAATGGCCGCGCTCTTTCACGATATAGGAAAGCCCTACTGCTTTACTCTGGGAGACGACGGAGAGGGCCATTTCTACGGCCACGCCGAGATCGGAGAGGAAAAGGCGGGAGAAATCCTTGCCCGCCTGAAATCGGACGGCGAAACGAGGAGAAGAGTGAGACTTCTCGTGAAAAATCACCACCGTCAGGTGGAGGACACGGACAGAGCCGTAAGGAGGGCTTTGGGAAAGCTGGGAGAGGAGCAGTTCTTTACGCTTCTTGAGCTGAAGCATGCAGACGGCATAGCCACGGGAAAGCCGTCGGAGGACGAGGGACGTCACTGGCTGAAAGTCGAAAAGAGGGCGAAGGACATCCTTGACAGAAAGGACTGCATAAGCAGAAAGCAGCTTGCCGTAAGCGGAAGGGATCTTATGGAAGCCGGAATTCCTCAGGGAAGGGAAATGGGAAAAATCCTGAACGAACTCCTTGAAGAGGTGCTGGACGGCAGAATACGCAACGATAAAGAGGAGTTGCTGAAAGAGGCGACGGTATTGTATAATAGTTGCGGATAAATTTATGAAATTCATAATAATGTATTGACGGGAGAGATTTAATGAGAAATTACAGAAACATAGATATGGAAAAATATCCGAGAATCGACCACTTCAGGTATTTCTCCGGATTTGCGATTCCCTACGGAGGGGTCACGGCGGACGTGGACATTACTGAGTTTATGAAAACCCTGAGGGAGAGAAAATTGCCTTTCTTTCTGTCGTTTTTCTACTGCGTCATAAGAGCAGCCAACGACGTTCCCGAGCTGAGGCAGAGAATTACCGGGGAAAACAGAGATGAAATAGTGGAGTACGAATACTGCGACGCCGGATACACCGTCGCACTTCCCGATTCCACATACTGCTACTGCATACTGGGCTGCGATAAGCCGTTTGACGAGTTTCTTCCTTACGCGCAGGAGGAGCAGAGAAAGGCCGTTGAAAATCCGAGCATCGAGGACGGAGACTACAGGGACGAGATGTTTTTCGTCTCGTCGGTCCCATGGATTTCATATAACGACGTGTTCCAGCCGCTGCCTCATCCGGCGGACAGCACGCCGAGGATAGTGTGGGGAAAGTACAGGGAGGAGAACGGAAAGTACGTCATACCTGTTACCATTCTCTGCAACCACGCCCTGGTGGACGGAATCCACATAGCCAGGTTCTTCGAGGGAATAGAGCGACATCTTTCCGACATAGAGGCGTAACACAGGTTACGGAGGAATACCATGAGCGTTAAAATTAAGAGAGGTATAATAACAGCCGTGTGCGTGGCGCTCGGTTCCAGAATATCCATATCAGTGATAACGGAAGGCTTTATCATCGCCATGGCGGTAATAATACTGGGGCTGCTGATGTACAGCTATAATCTTCTCAGCCCTTTTGCCACCGGGCTTCTGGTCGGAGTGGTGTCCCCGACGTTCAGAGCGGTTACAATTGTAGCCGGAAGCAATATTCATCCCGTAGAGTCTGCCATCAGACTTGCAATTTCATGGACATATCCGGAGATAGGTTTCTATATAACCTACGGCTTTGTGTTCTGGCTGTTCTATAAGCTGCTGAGGAGAGAACGGAACCTGAAGAACTACTTTTTCTGCATGTTGTGCTGCGACTTCTTTGCAAACATGGCGGAGATGTTCATAAGAGGGGACGGACATATAGCCGAGGGCAGAGCTGTTGCAAGTCTTGCCGCGGTTTCTCTGGTCAGATCCATAATCATATGCTTTGTTCTGCTGATGGTCGAGGCCTACAGGTCCCTTCTCAACAAAGAAGAGCACGAGGAAAGGTATAAAAAGCTGATGATAATGGTTTCGGTGTTCAGAAGTGAAATTTATTTCATGAATAAGAACATGGCCGAAATAGAAGACATAATGAAAAAAGCATTTAAAATGTACAAGACTCTTGACGAGGGTGATTATCCGGAGTCTGTGCAGGAGATGTCGCTGGATATCGCAAAGGATGTTCACGAAATAAAGAAAGACTATATCAAAGTAATTAAAGGACTTCAGGAAAATTTTCTTGCTGACCTGGATGTGGACAAGATGAGCATAAGGGATATCGTCAGCATACTTGATACGGATATCAAAGAGAGAATTCTCGTAAAGAAGATAGACGCCCAGTTCGTTACGTCGGTCAGGACTAATTTTATCGTGGCCGAACATTTCAGCCTTATGTCCGTTCTGCGGAATCTGGTGGTAAACAGTCTTGACGCAGTAGGCGCTGCGGACCGTCAGGGATTCGTACAGCTCACAGTATCTCACGATGCAGCGGGTGGAAGGTATGTGATAATGGTCAAGGACAACGGCATCGGTATAAGCAAAGACGACATGGACGTGATATATGATGCCGGATACTCCACAAAGTTCGACACTGAAACAGGGAACATATACAGAGGCGTCGGGCTTACCATGGTGAGAGATCTTGTCAGAGACAGATTTCACGGTGAGATAGAAGTGGAATCCACGGAAGGCGCAGGGACTAAATTTAAAATATATATACCGGAAGAAAGCGTTGAGAAGGTGGCAGCATGAAATTCTATATCGTTGATGACGTACGAAGCATTATAAAGGTTTTGGAGAATATCATTGAGGAAAAAAAACTCGGCGAGGTGATAGGGTTTTCCGTGGATGCCGTTACGGCGACTGCAGAGATTATCGCCATGAAGCCGGATGTGGTTCTGGTGGATCTTCTCATGCCTGTAAAGGATGGGGTCAGCATAGTCAGAGAGGTGAAGCAGATATGCCCGGATATAAGCTTTATAATGATTTCACAGGTTTCCAACAAGGAAATGGTTTCGGATGCTTATAATGCAGGGGTCGAGTTTTTCATAAGCAAGCCTATAAACATAATCGAAGTTGAGAATGTTGTAAAGCGCGTTACAAAGAAGATTGAGATGGAAAACACCCTGGGAGGCCTGAGAAATATTCTGGGCGTCAGCGCTGCAGAGGAAGGCGGTGACAGCCCTGCCTCAAGGAAAAAGGAAACCTCAGACGATGAGCTTAAGGCCATACATTATCTTCTGGGCGTTCTTGGAATGCTGGGAGAGAGAGGTACTCAGGACATACTGGAGATATGCAGACTTTCTGTCCGAAAGGAAAATGACAATCTGGATGAATGTATTGCTGCTTACTGCGGCGAGCGCGATGAGTCGGAGAAGATAGTAAAGCAGCGTATACGAAGAGCCGCGAAAAAGGGGCTGAGAAATATGGCGCATATGGGAATAGAGGATTCATACAGTGAGGTCTATCAGAACTATGCACAGCTGGTATTCGACTTTGAAAATCTGCGAAAAGAAATGGATTTCCTCAGAGAGACCGGCGATGAAGAGGGAAAGGTGAATATATACCACTTCATGGAAGGCCTGCTCATATATAACGAAAACAGATAGACAACAGAGAATAAACCGGAAAGAATCAAAAATCAGAAAAATTCTAATGCTTTGTGAATTTTTCTGATTTTTTTTGAAGCATTGTGAAGCAAGTGAGTATAATCGGTTTAATCAAAAAATTGAGTCGACATGATTTGACTAGACAGGTAAGGAGGAAATCATGAAGAGAAAGAAATTAGCACTTTTACTCAGTGCAGCGATGGTTTTATCACTTGCGCTCACCGGCTGCGGCGGAGACGGCGGCAGCGGCGGATCTGAAGACAGCGATGTTGTAAAAATCGGCTGGATCGGACCTCTGACAGGAGATTCGGCTCTTTGGGGAACATGCGAATCCCAGGCCCTTCAGATGTATGTTGATGAGCAGAACGAGGCAGGCGGAGTTCTAGGAGGAAAGAAACTCGAGCTCGTTACATATGATATCAAGAGCGATACTAACGAAGCGGTTAACGCAGTAAAGAGACTTATATCCAACGATAAAGTCAGTGCAATTTTAGGACCTAACTCCTCAGCTCCGGCTATTGCAATCAAGGGAGCTCTCGATCAGGGTAAGGTTCCTGATATAGCTACCGTTGCAACTAACGTTGCGATCACTGTTGGTGAGGATGGCTCTGTAAATCCTTACAACTTCAGAATATGCTTCACTGACCCTTACCAGGGTGCAGTTACAGGCGGTTTCGCAGCTGACGAACTCGGCGCTACGAGAGCAGCGATACTCTACGATATATCCAGTGACTATTCACAGGGATTTGCACAGTACTTCAGAGAGACCTTTGAAGAAAAAGGCGGAAAGATTGTAGCAGAAGAAGCAGGTAAGACAGGCGACACCGACTTCAGAGCTCAGCTTACTAAGATAAAGGAAGCAGATCCTGAAGTTATACTTCTCCCGCTTGCTAACTACAAGGATATCGCTCTTGCAGCAAACCAGGCAAGAGAGATGGGAATCGACGCTACATTCTTTGGAGGAGACACTCTTCCTTCCGATAACATCTTCGAAATGGCAGGCCCTGCCCTTGAAGGTACTTACGTAGTTAACCACTTTGACTACAACGACCCAGCAGCAGAAGATATCACTGAAAGATATGTAGAAAAATACGGTAAGCAGCCTGAAATCAACGCATACATGGTTCATGACGCATTCCAGCTTCTCATCGCAGCTATCGAAGAAGCAGGCAGCGCTGACCCGCAGGCTATAACCGACGCTCTTACCAAGGTTGAAATTGACGGTGTAACCGGTCACATCAAGCTCGGAGAAGACAATCATGACCCTATAGGTAAAGAAGCAGCTATGCAGCAGATTGTCAAGGATGAAAATGCTGAACAGGGATATTCCTATAAGTTTATAATGAAGTATTCCCCGGAAGCATAAAACGGTATTGATAGAGAGGGGCAGCTCTGCGCTGCTCCTTTCATAAGCAGACAGGAAAGGAGGAGCAGGTTTTGAACGTATTCTTGCAGCAGCTTATTAACGGCCTGTCTATAGGAAGTATATACGCGCTTATGGCAGTAGGATACTCGCTGGTTTACAGTATCTTAAACTTTTCGAACTTTGCTCACGGCGGAGTTATCATGCTGGGCGCATACTTCGGACTTTATGCGGTAAATTTAATCGGAGCACCGTTCCTGGGGGCCATCATAATCGCAGCGCTTTGTGCGGGCCTTGTGGCAGTAACCCTGGAAAAGGTTGCATATACACCTTTAAGAAAGAGAAATGCACCGTCTCTTTACTTCATAATATCGGCAATGGGTGCATCCATATTCCTGGAAAATATAGTAATAGTAACTATAGGTCCTACATTTAAGACCTATCCGGAGCTTATCGATAAGACTCCTATCAGTATCGGAAGTCTCCACGTGAGCAGACTGGATCTGCTGATGTTCGCAGTAGCGGCGGTAAGCTTGATTTTACTGGTTCTTATTATCGAAAAAACCAAGGTCGGACTTGCTATTAAGGCATGCTCCTACAGTTCCAGAGGCAGCAGCCTCATGGGCGTAAACGTAAACAGGATAATATTCGTTATATTCCTGCTCGGCGGACTGCTGGCCGGTGTTGCAGGTATGATGTTCGGTATGAGATATACGGTATATCCGCAGATAGGTGTAATAACCAATAAATCGTTTATTGCAGCAGTATTCGGAGGACTTGGAAGTCTTCCGGGCGCAGTAGTCGGATCTCTGCTTCTCGGAGTTATAGAGACATTCGCCGTTGCATACGGTGAGTCTTCGTACAGAGATCTGGTGGCGTTTGTTCTTCTCATTCTGGTTCTTGTAATCAAGCCTAGCGGACTGATGGGCAAGGTTACCGAGGATAAGGCTTAGGAGGTGAGTATATGTATTTTGACTGGTATTATATTGAAGGTATACTCATTCTGGTAGGCGTTAACCTCATGGTAGTTTTAGGACTGTCGCTGCTTACAGGATTTACGGGTCTGTTCTCCTTCGGACATGCAGGCTTCATGCTTATAGGCGCGTATGTATCGGCGATATGTTCTATGAACTTCAACATGCCGTTTGTTCTCGCAATGATAATGGGAGCGGTGGCCGCGATGGCGGTAGCGGCATTTATAGGAACATTTACTCTGAATCTTAAAGGTGACTACTTCTGTATAGCAACCCTGGGATTTGGAGAGTCCATGCGACTGATATTCGATAATCTGGATTACTTCGGAGGCTCCAGAGGACTTCCGGGAATCCCAATGAAAACGACTTTCCCTGTCGTGATTATCGTTTGCGTAATAGCTATCGTGCTCATGACGTGCCTCATTAAATCCAGACACGGAAGAAATATGATAGCCATCAGGGAAGAAGAGCTTGCCTCGCAGGCAATAGGAATCAACGTGTTCAAGTATAAGATGATATCCTTTGTCATTTCGGCGGCATTCGCTGCAATAGGCGGTGTGCTCTACGCTCATTATCTCGGATATCTTCAGCCGCTCATGTTCCAGCTTACCAAGTCCACAGAGCTTACCATCATGGTAATATTCGGAGGACTGGGAAGCATCGGAGGAAGCGTTGTAGGTGCATTCGTACTTACGTTCATACCTGAACTGTTCAGAGCATTCTCGACATGGAGACTTGTAATATACGGCGCCGTAGTAGTTCTGATTATGGCAACCAGACCTCAGGGACTCATGGGAGGATACGAATTCACCGACTTCTTCAGATGGATTAAAAGAAAGATTACAGGAAAGAAATATGAAACCCCGGCACTCTTAAAGGAAGAAGGTGAGCAGTCATGACGGATGTATTGAAATTGGATCATGTGACTAAAAGATTCGGCGGACTGACTGCAGTAGGAGATGTATCCTTTACTATTAAAGAGGGAGAAATTTTCGGACTCATCGGGCCTAACGGAGCAGGAAAGACAACTATATTCAATCTTATTACAGGTGTGTACACTTTGACAGAGGGTGAAATCAGCTTCTACGGAGACACTCTGGCGGTTAAAGACCCTTACGGAGACAGCTTTATGGACGGCCTTAAGAGAAGATTCTTCTTCAAAGCGTTAAAGCCGAACCAGATTGCAGAAAGGGGTATAACCAGAACATTCCAGAACATAAGGCTGTTTAAGAAAATGACAGCGTTCCAGAATGTATATACGGCATGCCACAGAAGCGCCACCTATGGTATCTTCGCATCGTTCCTGCCGTTCCTTCCTAAGTACAGGAGAGAGGAGAGAATGCTGAAGGAAAAAACAGAAACTCTCCTCAAGCTGATGGGATTATGGGAAGTGAGAGACATGGTCTCTGCGAACCTTCCTTACGGTATGCAGCGAAAGCTGGAGATAGCGAGAGCTCTGGCTCTGGATCCTAAGCTTCTGCTTCTGGACGAGCCGGCAGCCGGTATGAATCCTGAGGAAACCATAGCACTGATGGATCTGATAAGAGAAATAAGAGATAAATTTCAGATCTCGGTGCTGGTTATCGAGCATCATATGGATCTGATCATGGGTCTCTGCGACAGGCTGTACGTTCTGAACTTCGGAAAATTCCTGGCAGAAGGACGACCTGAAGAGGTTCAGAACGATCCTGCGGTAGTAGAGGCTTATCTCGGAAGTCCGGAGGAGATGAAAGAGCTGGGAGGTGTAAAGGATGCTTAGTGTAAAAGAACTGAACGTATTTTATGGCGGTATCCACGCTCTCAGAGGCGTTGATCTTGAAGTAAACGAGGGAGAAATCGTTACTATCATAGGATCAAACGGTGCAGGAAAATCATCCCTTCTGAATTCCATAAGCGGAATGGTAAAGTATTCGGGAAATATAGAGCTTAAGGGGCACACTCTCCCTAAGCAGCCTCATAAGGTAGTAAAAGACGGTATAGTACAGGTACCGGAAGGACGTATAGTGTTCGCCAACCTGACCGTTCATGAAAACCTGAAGATGGGCGCGTATCTCAGAAACGATGCAAAGGGGATAAAAGAGGACTTCGACAGGGTATATAATCTGTTCCCGAGACTTAAGGAAAGAGAAAACCAGATTGCCGGTACGTTATCCGGCGGTGAGCAGCAGATGCTTGTAATGGGTCGCGGCCTCATGTCGTCTCCTGATCTGATTATGCTTGATGAGCCGTCTCTCGGGCTTGCACCTATGCTCATAAACACCATATTCGATATAATCAAGGAAATAAAGGATATGGGCAAGACTATACTTCTGGTTGAACAGAACGCCTTTAAGGCATTATCCGTCGCTGACAGAGCGTACGTTCTGGAGCAGGGCGTAATCACCGCCAGCGGCAGCGCAGCTGAGCTTCTTGCCGACGACACCATTCAGGAAGCTTATCTGGGCAAAAAGAAATAATATGATTTTGGAGAATGCGAATTCCGGGATGCGTTCTTACAAAATAAAAAACGTCCCAGGCTTATATGCCGGGGGCGTTTTACTTTTCTTAACGAGCCGATACATTAAAGACCAAGCCCGAAGTTTTCTTTAACTCTCTTCATTGTTTTTTCGGCAATGGCTCCCGCACGTTCTGCGCCGTCTTTCAGAATCGTCCTCAGTTCATCGGAATATCTGATTTCCTCATAGCGCGCTTTGATAGGAGCGAGTGCATCTACGGTTATCTCCACCAGGTCCTTTTTAAAATCTCCGTAGCCCTTTCCGTCGTAGTCGGCTGTGATATCATCGATCGACTTTCCGGAAAGCACACTGTAGATATTTAAGAGATTGCTGATTCCAGGCTTGTTCTCAGGATCGAACCTGATTATACCGTCAGAATCCGTAGTAGCCTTCATGATGGACTTTTTTATCTTGGAAGGCTCGTCCAGGAGAGAAATCCTGCTATGCACGTTTTCGGCCGATTTACTCATCTTCTGTGTCGGATCGTCAAGGGCCATAATACGTGCGCCCTCCTTCATATATCTTCCTTCGGGAACAACAAAGGTCTTTTTTCTCGTATTGTTTACACGTATAGCCAGGTCTCTGGTCAGTTCAATATGCTGTTTCTGGTCATTGCCCACAGGAACTATATCCGTATCGTAGAGAAGGATATCGGCTGCCATGAGTACAGGATATGTAAGGAGTCCGGCAGGGGCGGATTCCTTGTTATGGCTCTTAGCCTTGAACTGAGTCATTCTGTAGAGCTCGCCGGTGTATGAACAGCAGGTGAGAACCCACGAAAGCTCCACGTGTCCGGGAACGTCAGACTGAACGAATACGATGGATTTCGACGGATCAATCCCAACGGCAAGATAGAGAGAAGCGACGTCGAGAATATGTTCTCTCAGAGCCTTTGGATCCTGCGGAACCGTTATTGCGTGTAAATCCACGATGCAGTAAATACACTCGTGATCGTTCTGAAGCTCGACAAACTGCTTAAGAGCGCCCAGGTAGTTGCCGAGATGGATGTTACCGGTGGGCTGAACGCCGGAAAATACTCTTTTCATAATATAAACCTCCAAAGTATGTAAAAGCCTTGAGCGTACTGAAATTACAACAGATATATTCTATAACCACCCCGTACCTTTGTCAAATTATTT
>DXHZ01000077.1 GCA_019113145.1 Candidatus Avanaerovorax faecigallinarum | reverse complement strand
GACACGATGTCCTTGTTGATGACCGAAAGTTTCGGAAAGATATCGCGGGGGAACTTGTCGCTTTTCATGATGGAGGATATCATCCTCTGCTTGTCGACCACGTTCTCGCGCACCAGCATGGTGTTCTCCTGGAGCTGATTGATATCCAGGAGGAACTCCTCGTTGACATCCTTACCTGCACTGACCTTCTTGCTGTAGGTGTCGATCTCCTTGGACATGAGCTCAATCATGTCGGCATCGAGGTCGATTCGGTTCTCCACGATACCGATCAGGACGTGATAGCCCGTAGGATAGAGCCGGCTGTTGACCTGTATCCTGCGCTGGATATCCGAGAAGCTGCGCAACTGTACGTTCCTGATGGACACGATGATACCCTCGCAGAGAATGAATGAGACAGCCTCCATAGAGTACTCGTCCGGGCCCGGAATCAGGAAGTTCGTATTGACCGAGATAGTGGTCTCTGTCTCCGAGTAGCGGGACGATGACTCGATCTCCTCGGCCTGCGCCCTTGACGACAGGGAAGTATCCAAGAAAGTCTCGACAGCCCGCTTCTCGTCTCCGTCAGGAGAGAAAAGATCAATCCAGATGACATCGTCCATTCCGAGTTCATCCAGAAATACGAGGGATTGGGATATGGAAATCTTTCCTTTGTCCTTGTAGAAAATTTGAATCATAACTTTCGGAGTTTGATGATGATTAATTGATGACATAACTTCCCTCCGGAGAGGGACAGGACTCACCAACTACATCGGACTCTGAACTCGAAAGGTCTGAATTTCAAATCAATAGCTATTAAAGGATTATTATCGGCCGCAAATATACAAATTCCCCGCCAAAATCGGGAATTTTTCTTCGCCCCCTTTCCGCAACCGCTACGGCGGTATGGAACATTTGCATTGCTCTCGGCTTCTGCGCAATTTGGACTTCGTCCACATATACTGTTGCGCCTCGGCAGTGCGAATTGAATAAATTCATTTGCATTGCTCTCGGCTTCTTAGTATATTTGCAGTGTGAGTTAATTTAATTAATGAGGAGGAAGATATTATGGCAAGACCAATTAAAGAGACTCCGATACTATTCGGGGAGGATGCCCGGCGGTTTGAGCAGCGGATGAAAGAAGTCCGCAAGGAAACGCCTGAGGAGAGAGAAAGAAGACTGGCTGATTACGCCTTGTTTATGGAGATGCTGGAAAGAGGGGAACGAACAAGGAAGAAAAGCGTATGAAGACCAGTCTGCAAACACCGTTCCCATCTTACATTATCCGCAAGTTGGAACCAGAAGAAAAAGTAAAATAACCATCCGCAAAGATACCCATGATTGGCGAGAGCCATCTCTCCGCTTAGGCAAGCACGGGCCGGATTGTTGTTTTGAGGCACTGATGCCTGTCGCTGCTCTCCGCAGCATTCCGCACAGTGGTGAGAGTGCCCCATGAAGCACTGACCAGTTTATTAAGGCTTTGATTACCTGGTACATCCTTCCAGGACTGATGCCCTATGGTCTGAAAAAACTGACCATAGGGCAACTATCATATTCAATAGTCACTGATTGACAGCCTGTTATAATTGACACCAGTGCCTTATGGTTCAGGTTGAGAGCTGCTGGATGCTTGCGGTCAATGGTCAGGCACAATCCCACCGACGCAACATACGGTTCCCGGTATCCCGCTGCCATGAATAGCCGCGCCGCCCATCTCTCTGCCCCATTTTTCCGATCCAATCCTCACGGCATCATCACGTTAAATAATTGTTTACTTATTAAATATCAAGCAATTAGCTTCATTCTAATGAAATTTGCCAAGCAAACCGTACTTTCTAAGAATGGTCGGAGGCGATGGGAGGAATTCGGCTATATGTTCTTTTTGTTCCCAATTCAATTGCTGGCAAATGGCTATGATTCGCTATTCATGTCATAGTCCCACAAATCGTCCATTATCTCGCTAAGTCTAACTCTCAAAACTGTGAGGCTATCTTTCAGGACTGAAAATGACTCTTTATCCTTACTCTTCTTCGCAAACTTCATCTGCTCCTTGATTGATTCTATTTGCGTCTCTGTACTATCTCTCATTTCAACAAGCGCATCATGTTCTTTCTGAACTTTTGAGAGGCCTTCAGCATAAGCAACTACGAAAGGATGAGTCTCTTGACCAAGGTCGAGTAACTTCAAATACACATCTTCCTTCTTTTTAGGATTATCCAACAACTTAATTCCTTTAACCAAATTCTGGCGCGTAAGCACTACATTCTCAGCAATAACCTTAGAATTGATATCATCTATGACATCCAATGATATATTATTCTGATTCCTGTTAATTTGCACTCGTCTTCCCCATATATCAGTAAAAGAAACGCTATGACCCTTTACCGAGCTATCATACCATAATACAAGATCAGAAAAACTTTGCTTTGTTGTTTCAAAATCTTTTCCCAAAGCGATTTCCATATCATCGTCAAACCTATTAGCTGTTTGTACCAATATTCCTAATGCCAAACTATCGTGATAACATCTACAGAACAATTTATGTTCTGCTGTATTACTATAATATCCACCACCCATAGCAGATGCCACATTTCCAATAGCATTTAGAGCTGCACCTCCTGACAATTCTCCCAAGACGATGATTTCATTTGCAAAGGTCTTTTCAAGGTTAATCTGAGCGAATGACGTCACACTGGCAATCGTCATGCACATAGCAAGTAAGAGCTTTTTCATAATAACTATAAATAAGTGTTAAACATAATTTCTCAATTACCCTAACACCATAAAAGGCGTAGGTGCTCCATACGCCTTCTGGGCTCACCACAAGCCACAACACAATACGGTTTCACCTACGCCTAAGCTGTAAGTGCCCACTGTGTTGTAATGCTCGCAAAACTCCGAGGTGGTGATTCAGAAGGCTTTTGAGCAGTATGTCTGTGCAGATTACCTGCATCGTGATACAAAGGTATGAATTTTTCTTGTCTATGCTTCATTTATTTTCGGTTAAGTTGGCAAAAAGTAGGTCAAAGTCATTGCAATGGATTGAAATTCATCGGGTCAAAAAACGCATTTTAAGCATATCAATGATAATTTTCACAAAGAGATGTAAATCAATTTATTGCAAAGACTTTTTCACCCCAAATGTCTACCTCGTCTCATTCGAGGAATTGAAGATTTCAGGTAACAGTGGCTTCACACAACGAAACTGCGGGACCAATTATGCTATAATCAGGCGGTGAGGTGCTCGATGAGGATTTTGGCTCCGATGGCGATGAGGATGAGGCCGCCGAGGATTTCGGACTTCTTGCCGCTACTCGCTCCAAGACGGCGGCCTCCGAGAAGACCGGCTAAAGAAGCCAGTGCCGTACAGACAAACACCATCGCCGTGCATACCCCTATCTTCAGAAATGACAGCTTGACCA
>DXHZ01000076.1 GCA_019113145.1 Candidatus Avanaerovorax faecigallinarum | reverse complement strand
CCAAGGTCAGGATTATGCCGTAGCCCGCGTCCGAAAGCATCACTCCGAAGAACACCGCGTAAAACGGCGCCATTATGCCGGTAGGGTCCACCGTTCCGTACGCCGGCAGCGAGTACATCTCCGTAATGGATTCAAACGGATATGCCATGGAGCGGTTTTTCAGAACTACAGGCGGCTCCTCGCCTTCCACCGGATCGTTAAATTCGAACCAGCAGCCGTATTTTGTGAGAACTCGCACGGCCTTTTTAATACATACCTCAGGAATCCACCCTTCCAGTCCGAAGGTTCTCTCCGTGCTTAGAAGGTTTTCCCTCGCTTTTTCTCTGTCTCTTTCAATTACCAGCTGGTCGTGAAGACACTCTATGCCTTCCCTGTAGCCGTATTTTGCGGCTATGTCCTTTTCCGCCTTTGATATGCCTTCATCCAGCTTCTCTATGGACTTTTCCAGGAACTTCTCGCACTCGTCCGGCTTTCCGTGAAGGCCTTTGAACTTTGACTCCATAAAGCCCGACTGTCTCAGGACCTCCAGGGCTCCTTCCGTCTCCACCTTCAAAGTGAACATCGCCACGTATATGAGGTCTTTATCTCTGTCCACCTCTTTCAGATCGGCCCGTTGGCTCTTTTTCAGAACCTCCTCCGTCAAAGAGCTCATATCTACCGTCGACGGCAGCACCCCGAGGGTTATGTCGCACATTTTCGTCCCTTCAAGGTCCAGAGGAAGGTCGTATTTCATCCACGGCCGTACCGCCGAAAGTTCCGTAAGTCTCTTGTTTTTCTTTTCTCTCAGCCTGTGAAGCATCAGATTTATTCCGAGAACGGAATTCACGTCGCCCTCTATCTTCCGCCGTTCCTCCATTACCTGCGCAAGGTCGTCCCGGTGAAGTATTCTCCTAGTGGCGAAAAGGGGCGGCTTCGCTCCTGAGTATTTCTCCAGAACAGTCAAAGCCAGCTCGGCATCGTTAATCTGCGATTCGAGTTCCGCGATTTTTTCCGTTCGCTGACCTGCTCCTGTCTCTGCCCCTTCCGCTTCTTTCGGTGCAAACTCGGAAGGACTTCTCAGCTGTATGCTTTCCATGTCCATGAGCTCCGCCAGAAGGCTGTTTTTCACACTGTCCATGCCGATGACTGAGAGCTTCTCCATCTTAACTATCGACACTTGTGTTCACTATCCTTTCTGTCACATACGCCACCGCTTCCGGGAAATTGGGTTCGGCACGCTGAGCTATGACCGACTGCTGCCTCTTCGCCTCTGCCATAGCGGCGTCGTATTCCTTCTTCGCCTCTTCCTCCCCCTTTGCGATGAGAGTCTTATATATACTCTCGGCTTCCTCTTCAGCCTTTTCAATCGTCACTGCGGCGTCATTTTCGGCCTTTTCCATCATTTCCCTGGCGTCTGATCTGGCTTTCTTCAGAGTAGCGTCAGCCTTTGCCTCAGCTGCCTTCACCAGATTCAGCTCTTTTGCAAACATATTCCGTCACCTCCCTGTGTATCGTTGATAATTTTTTCACGATACAGCGCAATTCTGACTTTACTTAATTATTCCCCTGGTTTAGATAAAATCAAAATATTGCACCTATTTTACCCGAATTATACCCCAATTTCAACAAAAATACTCGCGCTTTCGTCAAGTATACAGTGTACTTAGATTAGTACACGGCGTCGGCAGGTGTGCGCAAGACGGCTGCGCGGTCGCCAAGTTGCCAGATAGCGCGCAGATGGTGGCAGCGGTAGTTCAAGTGGCCGTTTGCCTGAGAGGATACCGGTTTAATGGGACACCGGTTTGGTCAAAACTCTAATCCGACGCTGAAAAACTAAATTTCTTGGGTTAAATCGTCGATTTCTCCGTTAAAAGCCAAGTTTTAACCCTTGTTTTTTACATATTATGACATATATTGGCGTTAGTGGCATTATTTTGGCGCATTTATTTGGTTTTCATGGCTTTCATCCGCAGAAAAACCAAGAAAATTTGGTTTTTCTGCCTCAATATCTCAGAATGACCAAACCCGCCGTCTCCCCCCCCGCACAAAATCCGCAGAGTAAAGTCCGGTACCGCATTGCCTGAACTTAAACCCCTGAAATAGAAAATCCCGGCCGCAACCGGGATTTTAATATATACGCAGAGCCTTACAGCTTCCCTGCTATCTCCTCTATCTTCTTAAACCTGTTGTTCAGGCCCGACTTTTTCATGGGCGGGTCCGTCATCTCCGCCAACTGGGTGAGGCTGGCTTCCGGATTTTCAAGGCGAAGTTCTGCCACCTCCCTGAGTTTTTCCGGCAGGCTTGCCAGGCCCTTTTTCTCTTCTATTTTCCTTATCCACTCTATCTGCTTCTGGGCGGCGTTGATAGTGCGGTCGGCGTTGGCGTTGTCACAGTTGGTTATACGCACCGTCTCGTTGACCAGCTCCTTCTTTATCTTCACGTTCTCAAAGGCCAGCATCTGGGTGTGGGCGCCCATTATGGCGAGGGTATCGCAGATGTAGTCGGAGTTCTTCATATATACGGCGTACCCGCCTCTTCGGCTTACGGTCTTTGCCGACAGATCCACAAAGGTGTTTATCATCTTCTTCAGGTCGTCGGCAAATCTTCTGGAAGCGCAGAGAATCTCAAGGTGATACGCCTTTTCCGGGTCAGAAACGCTGCCCGAGCCCATGAATACGCCGCGAAGGTATGACTTTCTGCAGCATTTTGTCCTGATAAGGTCGTCGTATATTCCATCGGAAATGTAGTTGTTTCCCTCCCTGACGAGGAGAATTCCCGTCTCGCGAAGAATCTGCTCGCTTCGCATTTCCGGACCGATTGTAAGCATGTATATTCTGCCCTTTTTCAGGTTGGTTCCTTCTCCCAGCTCCAGCTCCGTATCCACCTGAAAATAGTCCTTTATGAGCTTTTTGTAGTGGCGGGCCACCGCCGGGTTATCCGTCGTAATTACAATCCTGAACTTTCCGCCTCCAGCAAGGCGTATACTTCCGGACACCCGAAGAAAGCCTGCGATTTCGGCAAGCTGACAGCATTTTTTAGGCGGATATACCCTTGAAAGCTCGTTTTTCGTTTCGGTTGAAAATGACATAATTCTGCACCCTTTGTTAAAAAAGAAGCCCCACTCCCTGATGAAGTGAGGCTGCTGTTAAACTACATAACTATTTTCTCGGTGGAAGTGAGAGAATTTCTCTTGCTTCGTCAGGTGTAGCAATTTCTCTTCCGAGAAGCTTTGCAATCTGAACTGCTTTAGCTACCATTTCTCCGTTGCTCTTAGCGAGAACGCCCTTCTCCAGGTAGAGGTTATCCTCGAAACCTACTCTTACGTGTCCTCCCATAGCGATGGTCGCTGCAGCGATGTGCCATGCGTTCTTTCCAAGGCCCGTTGCAGTCCAGGTGGATCCCGGAGGAATTGAGCCGACCATGAATACCAGGTCTCTGATGGTAGCTGTCATCTGAACTCCGAGAACGAAGTCGAAGTGAAGCGGATGAACCAGAAGACCCTTTCTGTCAGCAACCTTAAGAGCCAGGTCAATCATGCCCTTGTCGAATACCTCGAGCTCAGGCTTGATTCCTCTTTCCTTAAGGATAGTAGCAAAGTTTTCGATAGTAGTGTCGGAATTTACAAAGATCTCGTCTCCTCCGAAGTTGCAGGTACCGCAGTCCAGTGTAGCCATTTCAGGGGTAGGAACGATCTCTGTAGACTGAAGTCTCTCCAGGTCAGTCATGCCTACTGCTCCGCCTGTGGAAGGCTGAATGATTACATCAGGACATTCCTTTCTGATGGCGTCTACGCAGACCTGGAATCTCTCCTTGCTCTGAGTAGGGGTGCCGTCGTCTTCTCTTACGTGAAGATGTATGAGCGCTGCTCCTGCGTCATAAGCGGATTTAGCCTCTTTTACAATCTCCTCTACGGTGTAAGGAACTGCCGGGTTCTGCTCTTTAGTAACTTCTGCACCGCATATGCAGGCGCTGATGATAAGTTTGTCCATTGGTCTTCTCCTTTAAATCTCTATTACCTGTATCCGCCAGTGCCGCGGACACCTTTAAACTGATATAGATTATATCATCAAATGTCCCTGTGTTCAAGGGTGAGCCTGAGCCCTTCTTTATCGTTGAGCCTTCTGTACATACAGTTGGCCATGGTGACGCTGCGATGCTGGCCTCCCGTACATCCGAAGGCTATATTAAGGTGGTATTTGCCCTCTTTAATGTACGCCGGAATCATTTCCATGAGAAGGGATTCGAACTTTTCCGCAAAGTCCGCGGCCACCTTCTGCCTCATGACGTAATCGTACACCTTTTTATTATTTCCCGTAAGCTTCTTCAGGCTCTTTACGTAATACGGGTTAGGGATGAACCTCATGTCCAGAACCATGTCCGCTTCGGCCGGAATGCCCTTTTTAAACCCGAAGGACATTATGTTCACCGCAAAGGACGAACCGCCCTTTTCCTCTCCGAACAGCCGCTCTATTTCTCTCTTCAGGTCTGCGACCTTCATGCCGGTAGTATCTATTATATAGTCCGCGGTGGCTCTCACGTCAGCCAGGGTATCCTTCTCCCGCTCTATTACTTCTCTGCTGGTGGATCCTGCCGCCAGCGGATGGTTCCGCCTGGTCTCGTTGTATCTCTTTATGAGGGTTTCGTCGGAGGCCTCGATGAAGAGAACCTTGCAGTCTATCCTTTCGTCCTTCCTGAGATCGGCTATACACGATACCAGTTCAGAGAAAAACTCTCCTCCCCGCACGTCAACGACAAAGGCAGCTCTGTCTATCTTCTTCTTCGACAAAGCCGTCAGTCCGATGAAATCCTTTATCAGGGCAGGGGGCATATTGTCTACGCAGTAATACCCTCTGTCCTCGAACCAGTCTATGGCGTTGGTCTTTCCCGCACCGGAAAGTCCCGTCACGATTACAGTCTGCAAAACATCCATAGTTTCTAAACCTCTTCAATGTTCACAATACGTTCTATATCCAGTCCTGCAGCAAGAGCCCGTCTCACTCCGTTCTCGAAGCTTCCCACTCTTTCCGGAGTGTGAGCGTCGCTGCTGACTATGAACTTCACATCAAAATCTGCGCAGATTCTTATCTCATCCTCGGTGAGATGAGAGTGCCACGTGCTTATCTCCATCCATGTGTCATTGGCTTCGCAGGCTCTGGCAAGCTCCGCAATGTCGAACTTCGCCTTATCTCCCGGATGAGTCAGAATTCTTATGTCGTTTTCATAGAGGCACTTTACCGTCATGTCCGTATTTGCGGCCATAAGCCTTCTTCCCGAACCGGCCGGCATAACTCCGCCCTTTGCAATGCCGTTCTTCAGGCAGTTTCCGTTAAGAACGCCGTAGTGATAACCCGCTATGACGAAGTCGAACATCTTTTTCTCCCTTTCGTTAAGGTCTATGTACGGAGCTTTTTTCAGGACGTTGGCCTCGACGCTTAAATATATGTCGATGTCCGGATAGAGCTTGTTCAGTCTGTCCACTTCAGCACGCATTATGGTGAAGTCGCCCCGCTTTACTCCGTAGAAGATGTGTCCCGGACCGTGGTCGGAAATGGCGACTGCCTTAAGTCCCTTCTCTGCGGCCACTTTCACGTTATCCTCTATGCTTCCCTTTCCGTGGGAAAAGGTCGTATGGGTATGGTAGTCAAAAGTCATACGGTAAGTCTTACCGTTAATTTCTGCCGTATTTATCATCTATAATCCTCACCTCCGGTTCCAGCATTACCCCTGTTCGGTCATACACCGTGTTCTGCACCAGGTGCATGAGATCCACTATATCCTGCGGGGTTGCGCCTGCCGCATTTATGACAAAGCCTGCATGCTTTGACGACACCTGGGCTCCCCCTACGCTTATACCCTTAAGTCCCGCATCTTCCACAAGCTTTCCCGCAAAATGTCCGGCGGGTCTTTTGAAAAAGCTTCCTGCGCTAGGGTACTGAACCGGCTGTTTTTCGTTTCGCTGCCTGGTCAGCTCGGACATTCTGGTTTTGATTTCCGCCTTGTCGCCCTTTGTCAGGCGAAGACCCACGGACACCACGATATCTCCTGTCTCCTCCAGAGCGCTGTGTCTGTAGGAAAGGTCAAGCTCCTCCGGGCGCAGAGTCTTAAGCTCACGTCCGTCCGGTGAAACCACATTTACAAGTTCCACTATGTCCTTCATCTCGCCGCCGTAGGCTCCCGCGTTCATAAATACCGCGCCGCCTATGCTTCCCGGGATCCCCGACGCGAACTCAAAGCCTGTCAGGGAATTTTCGAGAGCAGCTGAAGCCACTTTGCTCATAAGGGCCGAAGCTCCGCAGACTAAAAGCGTATCGTCTTTTACCGATATATCCGAAAACCCCTCTCCCAGCTTCACCACTGTGCCCGGATACATATCCGACACGAACAGGGTATTGCTGCCGTTTCCCAGGAGCACATGAGGCTCCCCCGATTCGGTAAGTTCCGAAAGAAGTTCTCTCAGCTCTTCAACGTTTTCCGCCGTCGCAAGGCGCTTCACCTTTCCTCCCGTACGAAAAGAAGTGTATGCGCTCATATCAACGTCATATTTATATTCCATTAAAGTACGTCCTTTCTGTTTATGTCGTATTTATTAAATTCAATGTATTCGTCCGTAGCCTGAGGCATCTCTTTCCTCTCCAGCTTCCGGCGGATGTATCTGCCGAAGTAGTAGTATATTATGGCAAACACCGGCACGCCCAGCACCATTCCGATAAAACCGAACATTCCTCCCGCAACGATTATGGCAAACATTACCCAGAAGCTTGCAAGCCCAGTGGTCTCGCCGAGAATCGTCGGTCCGATAACATTTCCGTCAAGCTGCTGTATAACCAGTATAAGCACGAGAAAGTAAAGAGACTGAAGCGGACTTACGAGGAAAATTATTATGGCCGAAGGGATAGCTCCGATGAACGGCCCGAAAAACGGTATTACGTTGGTAACGCCTACTATGGTGCTTACGAGAGCCGGATAAGGCAGCCCCAGCAGCCTCATAGAGCAGTAGCATATCACTCCGATTATGGCCGAGTCTATTATCTTTCCGTTTATAAAGCCTCCGAAGGTTCTGTTGGCGAAGTTTCCGAAATCGAATATCTCATCTGACACCTTCTTCGAGGTGGTGGCGAGAATAATCTTCTTCGCCTGAGCCTTAAACCGCTCTTTGCTGTTGAGGAGATAAACGCAGGCGATTATGCCCACCAGCACGTTGAGCGCAGCCTTGAGTGTTATTATCACGCCTGTTGAAATAGCTTCCATGTACGTTCCGATGGTATTCATAAGGTCGCTCTGGACCCACCCGAGTACAGAATCCTCCATCCTCTGGACGATACTGTCAAGAGCCTCTGCCGCAGCAGGCGAGCTGAATCCGGACGCCACATCCTGAACCCATTCCGTAAGAGCGTCGAACCTGCCCGGAAGTGTCTGTATTATTCCCGTAATACTTCTGATAAGCTCAGGTATGAGGAGAGCAATAAGACCTCCGACCACGCCGAACAGAACGAGAAGGGAGATGACAGTTCCGATTATCTTGGATATGGCAAAAGCTCTCCTTCTGTTTTTCAGTCCGATAAGCCCGTAGGTCTTTCTTACCGCAAGATTATACACGGGACAAAGCAGGTAGGCCATGACGAAACCGTAAACAAACGGTGATATAATGCTCTCCGCAGTATACAGAATCTCTCTGAATCCCGTGAAATCCATGACTATATGATAAAAGACTATGAGCGCCGCTCCCGTGAGAAAAAGGGTAACGGCCAGTTTGAAATATCTGCTCTGTCTGAGATGCTTCATAACTCACCCTCCTGTTCTTATACTAACACAGTATACCGTTTTTTTCCACAGGCTGACGGCCCTTTCCCCTGTGTTTTTTCGCCGCTAAGGAGCAGAGTTCCGGGATGCGGGAATATTTATTATTCATTTTAAGTTTTTATGAAAAAAGTGTTGACTTTTATACGACTGCACGTATAATTATTTTCAGAGGGATCCGTACCGGCGTCCCGGAGAAAAAGCCGGCGGACGCAGATATATTCGTTTTTTGAAAGGAAGTATGTCAGAGATGCTTAAGAACGTAAAGACCAATTGCCCAACATACGCAGACCTGTATATGGAGAACGGTCACATCAGTAAAATAAACGGTAAGGAACTCGATGCAGAAGGCGTTGAAAATGTAATCGCATACCTGGGACGCGAAGTCGACGTTACGGTGGAAAACTTTATGGACACTGTTAACAGCAAGGGTATGCAGGACGGCGAGGTGCACGTTAAAATGCATAACGGAGCCGTAAGCTTTGTATAATTTTCACACCTGAACCCATTTGCAATAATTCTCCATCTCCACATGGAGTAATTATGATATTTCCACCCAATAACAGTTCAGTAAAAGAGGACGCCGTGAAAGCGTCCTCTTTTACATTTATGGGGCATATAAGCCCCGGTTCGAACCACCCGTTTTACGGGTGCACCGATTCAGGGGTACAGGGCAAAAGTGTTGACAGGGTACAGTTGTGTAGCAATACTGTCAGACAACGCGGTTCAACCATCCTGTCAGGATTTCCTGCCTTGGTTGAATGATATTCTACCTTTCACCGGGTTTCACCTGATTTGATTGAAAAGCGCGGACAGATTCCGGCTCATATGAAGCGCAGAAAGGCGATAAAGTAAACCAAAACCGTGTAAACCTTGCAAATGATAGAATTTTATTAAACCAAACCGCAGATCTGCCCGGAAAAAGTCGAACTGAGCGTTATCATGAGCTGCATCGCTCATACTTGCCTTCATGAAATCCAAAACCCTATTTTAATTAGCTTTAAAACCGGTCGCTGTAATTCAGCATATTTCTTAAGAAGCCGCCTTTCGTCCCCGTTCCGGCGCCTGCCGTCCCCGAGGGAAAAAGCGTGTCGTAGTACACAAGATTTGCGAAAAATCCGTGCTCATCCGCCTGTATAAGGGCGCAGGCTCCGCCTTTTCCGTCTCTGGGTCTCGTGAGGCTTCCCGGATTGATTACGTATATTCCGTTCATATCCTCGCAGAGCGAGACGTGGGTATGTCCGAAGCAGACGGCGCGGCAGCCACTCTCTTCCGCAGCATACAGGACTGCGTTAAGGTCGTAATCCACTCCTTCGGCGTGACCGTGAGTAACCATTATATCCCCTGCAGGAGTTCCCACTATCCGCACGTCCCGTGAAGCGCCGTCGCAGTTTCCCGAAACCGCCTCCACAGGGGCTCCGGTAAGTTCCGACAGTCTCTTGCCGTCATCCCGGTAATCTCCGCAGTGAATAATCAGGTCCGCTCCGCCGGTTTTTTCATAAATCCTGTACGCTTTATCTATCTGCCCGTGGGTATCGCTTACAACAAATATCTTCATATTATTATATGCTTTCCTTCCCCATGGCGTAGTATTTATCCATTTCTTCTCTCGGAACCATGCTTCCGCCCGTAGCCCATATAATGTGAACCGCATTGTCAAGCTTATCCTTCAGGCCGTTCTTTATAAGATACGCTTCGGAAGCCAGCACGTGATGAGGCCCCGTAAAGCAGGCGCACGCCGACGGCTCCACCTCTATTCCCTCCGAATCCTTAAGTTCAGCCAGGAAAGGATAGAGCTTTTCATCGTTTATGGTAAAGCAGCCGTCGAGGAGCGATTCCATAATGGTTCCCACCAGCCTTGAAGCTCTTCCCACAGCCAGCCCGTCGGCTGCGGTTTTACCGTCGAGACCTATGTCCTGAACAGAAATTTTATCGTTGAGTCCCGTCATCATTCCGAGGGTCATACACGGCGCATGGGTAGGCTCTCCGAAGAATACGTGGATATTCTTCCCGAACACCTCTTTGAGTCCGAAGGTTATTCCTCCCGGCGCTCCCCCTACTCCGCAAGGTATGTACACGAATACCGGATGGTCATCGTCACAGAGGATGCCCTGTTCCTCAAACTGCGCAACTATGCGCCTTGCGGCTACGGAATAACCGAGGAAAAGATCCGCCGATCCCTCGTCGTCCACAAAGTGGCACTTTTTGTCGCCTGCCGCCAACCGCCTTCCCTCAGCCACGGCTTTCTGGTAATCATCCTCGTACTCAACCACCGTAACGCCCTTTGATCTGAGCAGTTCCTTCTTCCACTGGCGGGCGTCGGCGGACATGTGGACGGTTACCTTGAACCCCAGCTTTGCACTGATTATTCCTATGGAAAGTCCCAGGTTTCCCGTAGATCCCACCGCCACGCTGTACTGACCGAAAAGTTCCCTGAATCTGTCTTCAGTCAGCACGCTGTAGTCGTCGTCTCTTGTCAGCATGCCTTTCTCAGTTGCAATTTTCTCCGCAAACTTCAGAACTTCATATATTCCGCCTCTCGCTTTTACCGAACCGGAAACGGCAAGGTGGCTGTCGCACTTGAGAAACAGTCTTCCCGGAACTGCGGCGCCGGCGTCCTTTTCCAGCTGTTTTTTCATGGCCGGAATCTCCTTAAGCGGTGATTCTATTATGCCTCCGGTGATTTCCGTCTCCGGGAATGCTTTCATTATGTACGGCGCAAAACGTGCAAGTCTTGCCTCGGCATCCTCAATGTCCTTAAGTCCGAAAGGAATCACCATCTCTCCTCCGGATTTTTCGTTCAGCCACATGATTTCTCTGCACTCCATCATGTCGCTTATCATCGGATATTCCAACTTCAGCTTATCTACGTCCATCTTTACCTCCTGTGTCTACAGTCCGTACTTTAACTTTTTCCTTGCGAACGTCGTCTGAGGCAGTCCGAGAATATCCGCCGCCTTCCTCGTCGTTCCGCCCTTTTTTATCGCATATTCTATAAGCTGTCTTTCCTGCCTTTCCATGATTTCATGGAAATCAACCCGGTTTTTCTCCTCCAGATCCACTGCGATGCTGAAGTGATCGGAGCCTTCGTTTTCTGAAAGGACTCTGGCCGTTCTTTCCGCCGATATTACAGCTCCATCAGCGCTTATAACCAGCCTGTGTACCACGTTTTCCAGTTCCCGCACGTTACCCGGCCAGTTATATCTGTAAAGGACGTCAAGAGCTCCTGCCGACAGCTTCCTGCTTACATTATACTTCTTTGCCCACTCGCTGACAAAGGCTTCGGCCAGGCACCCTATGTCCTCTCTCCTGTTTCTGAGAGGAGGAACGTCTATGCAGCAGATGTTAAGCCTGTAAAAAAGGTCCTCTCTGAACACGCCGGCATTTACAAGCTCTCTGAGGGGCACATTGTTGGCGGCTATGACTCTCACGTTTACGGAAACCTGGTGAGTTCCGCCTACCCTGTAGAAAGTGTTCTCCTGGAGAACTCTTAGAAGCTTGGACTGCATCGAAAGGGACAGGGTTCCTATCTCATCCAGGAAGAGTATGCCGTTATCGGCCATCTCAAAATATCCCTTTTTCCCTGCAGACGACGCCCCGGTAAAGGAGCCCGGCTCATATCCGAAGAATTCCGACTCTGCCAGATTCTCGTGAATGGTGGCGCAGTTTATCTTGACGCACGGCATGGCGTGCCTTTCACTGTTCTGATGTATTATGGAAAGGACTTTTTCCTTACCTGTTCCGGTTTCGCCCTGGATGATGACGTTGCAGTCGTACTTCGCAATGTTCATCACTTCTTCCACCATTCTGGCTGTCACGGGACTCTGATATATGAAATCCCCCGCCCTTCCGGTGGCAAATACATCCTGGCTCTTTGCGCGGCTTTCCGTAACGGCCAAAGGAACGGGCTTCCTTCCGTACATTTCATCGAGTCTGTCAAGCACCGTCTTTGACGAACGTACCACATCCATAGTGAACAGAGGATAGTCCCTTATATACTGGTCAAAGAGGAACATGTATACCGACTTACCTATGGATTCGGCCACCGTCTGGGCGATGGCATAGTGATTCTCCACCGTGGTAAAGTATATACATCCCAGAGGTCTTGCCATGAACACGGCGAGAGTCTCCGCTCCGTAAATATCCTCGGCGACTATTACCATATCGGCGCCGCAGCACTGTCTGTCTTCCGACTTAAGCCTTTCGTAGGTGTCCGCAGGGTCCGACAGGTCTGCCAGAATCACGTGATCCACATCCGGTGATACTGCGGCTTCTATAGTCTCTATGTCCAGCTCTCCTCTCAGGTTTTCATCTATTATGGCAGTAACCTCCGCAGACGGAGATGCCTTTTTCACTGCAGAAGCATAGATCACAGACGTACAGGCGTTTCTTCCTATTACAGCGATGTTTACGGCGTTTCTCTCCTCTGCCATGTTTCTCGCAGTGAGGAGACATCCCGCCTCGTTTATGGCGGACATGGTATATGTTTCCCCCAGGGTTTCATCTGCGGCAAAAACGGGGGATGTTTCAAACAGTACTGCGTGTCCCTTCACCTCTATCTGTCCGTAGTTGAAGTCAACGTTTCCTATTTCATCGATATCAATCGGAATGCCGCAAAGAGAAGCAAGACAGTATACGCGGTCCCCCTCCCTTAGCGGACCTTCATATGCTCTGCCCGTCTTTTCAACGGCGCCGAGAAGACATCCTCCCGTCCCCGTAAACGGATTATGCATCTTTCCCCTCTTGTCCACTATATCCAGTATCTTAGCCCGTATCCGGTTCTCGTTAAAACCGCAGCTGCTGCATATCTGCTGGAAGCTGTCCCACTCTATATTAAGCTTTTCAATACCGACCAGAACTTCCCGGTCTGATATTTCCGTGCTGTTGTCCAGTTTCCATGCAGTTGCCGGAACTGCACCTCTCGGTTCCAGCACCCGGCTGACTCCAAAATCCTTACTCATTTTTTCTCCCAATATCGTATTCAATTACACGTTAGCTTCTATTATGGTATTATTTCGGACAAAAAAAGTCAATGGGAATCACCGTTTTTGGAACACGAATTCAGTGCTTATTCCAAAAATGGGTCAAATGCGCCCGCGTTCACTTTCATTACACATTGAAAACCTCGCTTTTACCCGTATGTTAACTTTTTGGCAATTATGGCACGGTAATTGCTTTTTAAGGGAGTACTCGCAATTATCAGAACGGGGTATGACATTTACCCGGAAATATGGAAAAGGAGACAGATATGAGTTTTCTAAAAGCATTTATTAAATTCGTACCGGTGTTCGTCCTTGCGGCTCTCATGATTATGGGATGGGACGCCCTCATCGCGGCACCACTTGCGACAATCGCGGCGGTTATAATCGCCAACCTTACCGAAAAGCTTAAGTTCAACGACTGCCTTAAGGCGGCAATGGACAGCGTGGGCAACATTCTCGTGGCCCTGTTCATTCTCATGTTCGCATACGCCATGGCAAGCGCGTTCATGACCACGGGCGTAGGAGCGTCGGTTGTAAACCTTGCTCTTTCCGTAGGCGTTACCGCAAGAACCACGGCGGTTATCGGACTTTTCGTTACCGGTATTCTTTCCGTCGCTACGGGAACCTCCTGGGGAACCTTCGCGGCATGCGCGCCTATATTCCTGTGGCTCATCCACATCGTAGACCCTAACTGCGCAGAGACCGGAAGCCTTCTCCTCACCACCTGCGCTATCGCAGGCGGAGCATGCTTCGGAGACAACATCGGACTTATATCCGATACCACCATCGTATCCTCCGGTATTCAGGGCGTAGAGGTAGTAGACAGAGTAAGAACCCAGGGTGTATGGTCCGTATCATGTCTCATTCTGGCAGGCGTATGCTTCTTCATCGCAGCCACAGTAATGGGACTTCCTAACACCGCGGCTGATACCAGCGGCGTTCTGGACGCAATCCCACAGAGCGGCCTCGACTATCTGGCCGTTGAAAGACCTGAGGCTATAGACCTTCTCAATCAGGTTGAAAGCGGCGTATCCTATATAATGATTATTCCGCTCATACTGGTAATCGCCTTTGCAATCATCGGCTTCAACACCTTTGCCTGCATCGGAACAGGTATACTTTCCGCATACATTCTCGGAATCTTTGCAGGAACCACCAGCTTTACCGCAGCAGGTATAACCGAATATCTGGAGCTGTGCATGGACGGATTCGCAGACGCCGGTTCATGGGTAGTGGTAATGATGATGTGGGTTGCAGCCTTTGGCGGAATCATGGGCAAGATGCACGCCTTCGAGCCGCTTTCCAAACTCATCGTCATGGTTTCCAGAAACGTTAAGCAGCTTATGACCTGCAACGGTCTCCTCTGCCTCATAGGTAACGCCGTTCTCTCCGACGAGATGGCTCAGATCGTAACCGTAGGCCCTATCACCAAGAACATCGTAGAGGAAAACCTGGAGGGAACCGAAGAGGCTATGTACTCCATAAAGCTGAGAAACGCTACGTTCAGTGACGCTATGGGCGTATTCGGCTCCCAGCTCATTCCTTGGCACGTATACCTTGCGTTCTACGTAGGTATCGCCGTAAACGTATATCCGCTGTTCGAGTTCAAGAATACTCACTTCATCATGTACAACTTCATGGCCATGATAGCCGTAGCATCTATGCTCATTCTCACCCTTACCGGCGCGGACAGATTCGTTCCGCTGTTCAGAATGGCAAGAGAGCCGGAAATCCAGCTCAAGAAGAACATCCAAAAAGAAGAAGCCGCAGCTTAAATCCGGCTTCCTTACTCCTCTTTATATAAGACGGCCGCCCGGTTATGCACCGGGCGGTCTCTTTTTGTGTCGTTAAATTCTAAAATTCGTAAGTTCCGGAAACGTCAAGTGTTTCATCTTCCCAGCACCATCTGTCCGGAAGGACTCCCATTCTGAATCCGGTTTCATCCTTATCCGAATAATTTACATGAGGCACCGCTTCTCTGTCGCCATATCCCCCGTTTACAGAGACATACACTCTGTCGGTTTTTTCGAGATTGACGTACAGATTGCCGAAGTAATTTCTTCTGGATTCACCGTCTCCCGTATCTCTGGTGTCCACCACCGCGAAAACTATCTCTTCGATGAAAACGTGATCCTGACCGGATGTGAACCCTATGCCGTAAACGGTTACTCCTGTGGACCTGTATCCGTCCTCAAGTTCCGGAAAGTCTCCGGTCGCTATATCCACCGAAACGTATTTCAGGGAGCTGAGCTTATCTGAAGCAGACATTCCCTCCTCTTCAAACAGCGCCCTCATATCAATCTGGTTACGGAGACAGTCCTTCACGGAGTACTCAGGTATCCCTGATTTCAGACTGATATCCTCAAGCATCTCCTCGAAAGTAAGGTCTCCCACAGAGGAGGTCTCAACTTCTGCCGCATATGAATGGGCGGCCGGATTCACGGACAAAACCGTCAGAACGGCAAGGACAAAGGCGGCGATGCGCCCCGCCGGCTTCCTCTTACAGATTGCATTCTGTTTTCCTGACATTTCGTACACCCCCTTACATAAAATCCCGATGTGCAAAATCCCATGAATGCCCGTGTACACTCGCTGTTCTTTCATGTTCATTATATCATGTACGATTTATTTTGCAATTGTTTGTTTTTATTATATTCTGCAAAATACCCGGAGTTTCCCAAACTGCCGCCTCATGAAAATCGCTCATGGAAGCAGAGTATGCGGGAAAAGCCAGTCATCCCCCCTGCGCACAAAGACCGCGGCGGCAATTATTTTGTCAGTTCCCTATGCTTTCAGTCTGACTACTTTGTCGGCGCCATAGTCTGCCTTTTCCTCTGATTCGACAAAGTGCAATTCGACGGAGTCCATATCCGGGCTCACCACTGCCATGGCGAAGTATGATCCATCAGGGTTGTACAGGTGTATCATGTGCAATCCTGTGTATGTCAGACTCATCTTCATCATCACAGGATATTCAGTTTCGTCAATGGTCAGAGTCCCCGTTGCAATTCGCCACTTCTCGCCGGAGCTTCGCCCGGGTAAAAGTCTGAATGTACCATCAAAACTTCCCTTCGAGCCATCTCCCGAAAGCTCTACGGAAACTTTCTTTTCGTTATACTGCCAAACTGAATAGTATTTTATACTGACAAAGGCTGCTGCGGCTATGAGCAGCACTGCCACTATCGCCACTGCCATTGTCTTTGTCCTTGTCTTTACTCTACGCTTAGCTACTCCCATATTATCGCCTCCTGAATATCGTCACCGCTTATGGCTTCGATGAGCTTCCCGCCATTGTCGAAAAGCTCTATTTTGTCAGCTTCTAATACCCCTTCACACGTGAACACTCCGTTTGTTACGGAAGCGGATAAAGCTTCGCCTTCCGAGTCGTAAATCTTAATTTGAGCGGTACTTTCCGGAACCTTGCCGTACATGATGTTTATCTGATTGGATTTACCGCCGCTTTCGTAGCAGTCGAGCACATACCGCATGTCCGTCGGCTTAAACGATTCGTCATACCTTACGAACGAATCAAAGCGATACTTCACATCGGGCTTTCCGTCCGTCCAGTAAACCGGTGCCAGACAAATGTATTCCTTAGATTCTCTGACTCCGTCATAAGAATAGGTCACATAGGACATGATGCTGCCGACAGCAGTTTCCCTGGGCTCCGAAACCTCGCAGATGGTCAGGTTATCGTAATCTATCTTATCCTCATCAAGCTTTGCTTCTATTTGCTTCACGTATTCGCCTGAAGACGCAGTCAAAGCCGCGTTTCTCATATCATCTCCTGTCATCCCGGCATTTCCGCAGGCAGACGACGCGAAGCTTAGAGCCACCAGCGCCACCGCAACAATTATTTTCTTTTTGCCATATACTTTTCTCTCACTCATGCCCTCACCCTCCTTTTGGTTTCAATATCGCATTTATCATCTCAGCGAGAGATAAATTTCCTCTGCCTCGCCGGTTGAAATCACTCCGTAAACCTCTATTAGCAAATCCCCCTTTCTGAAAAGATACGACTTGTATTCATCATAATCCAATATCACTACCTGAGTCCC
>DXHZ01000075.1 GCA_019113145.1 Candidatus Avanaerovorax faecigallinarum | reverse complement strand
GGATACGATGGCAGCTACGATGAGGATGATGTTGACCCAGAACAGCTTAGGTCTCTTCAGAGCCTTCTCTTCTTCCGTAAGCTCAGGCGCGTTGTATTCCACGTTATTGAGAGCTATGGTTCCGAGACGTTTTTTCTCGGCTTTACCGAGGAAAGCAGCCATGATAAGAACGCATATTAAACCTACGATAACGGCAGGGAGCACCGGCATGAAAAACGATGTAACGGTGTCCTCGGTACCTTCCATGTTTGCCAGCGCTGTATGGGCTCTGATGGTAGGGCCGCCCCAAGGCAGGATATTCATAGTACCTGCTGCCAGAGCGACTACTGTAGCAAGGGTTGTACGTCTCATTCCCAGCGCATCATAGAGAGGCACCAATGCAGGAACGCAGATAAGGAAGGTTACCGCACCGGAACCGTCCAGATGAACGATCATTGCGAGAATGGCGGATCCTATACAGATTTTTACAGGATCGGTGCCTACCAAGTGCAGGATCTTTCTGATAATAGGTCTGAATGTGCCGGCATCTGTAAGGATACCGAAAAACAGGATTGAAAAGATGAACATAACGCCGGTTGCGGCTACGGAACCGATACCGGAACTTCCCGTTATCATTTCTCCAAGTCCTTTAAAGTTAGTAGTGAAGCGCTCCATAGTACCCATTCCGGCGGTATCTTCACCGGTCATAAAGAAGCATGCGATGATACCCGTTACTACAGGAACAGCAATAAGAGCGACCAGCGGTGAAGCCTTCTTCGTCATAATCAGCACCAGCATGATTATAACAGTCAGAAATCCAAGCACCGCAAGTGGTAATGATGTCATAACAAGACCTCCTTACTTGATAAATTGATTTTTACGCGCTATACAGCCGCGTTTTATAATTTCGCGTAAGATAACCGCAAGTGGCGTGCCAAACGGTAATTCTGAGTATGACACTTCCTGATTTCGGGATTTTTCAAAGGGTTTGCCGATTTTTCGGGAATATGAACGGACAAAGTTTGATTCTAAAATTTTAGAATCAAACCGAATGATTGTTAAATAGATATCAATGATATTGTTAATAAAATGTCAAAACTTCATCTTTTGTCGTAGCACAAAAACCGGTTCTAAAAAATTAGAACCGGTTTATAAGATTTTAGAATTAAATGTCTTTCAGCTTATTATACAAAGTGGCAAGGGAGATTCCAAGCTGTCTGGCGGTAAGCTTCTTGCCTGCCAGATCGTCGCCATTCTCCTTCAGAAGCTTGCGGATTTCTTCCCGTTCGAAGATTTTTACCCGCTGAGCGAGACTGGCTTCCGTATCCATGCCAGTCTGACGCAGGATACCGTCGGGAAGGGAATCCGTAACGATAATTCCGTTTTCCGACATGTATGCCGAAAACTCGAGCACGTTTCGAAGTTCCCTGACGTTTCCCGGCCAGCCGTAGGACGTCAGACACTGACGAGCGCCGTCGTCGATGGTGATGGAGCGCTTAAGCTTCCGGGACAGCTCTGAGAGAATAATATCGGTGAGAGCAGGAATGTCTTCCCGCCGATTCCTGAGAGGAGGAATACTTATAGTGAAGGTTGACAGCCTGTAGTAGAGATCCTGACGGAACTTTCCTTTTTCTATGTAGTCCTGCAGGTCTGCGTTGGAGGCCGTGATAAGGCGAACGTCCACATCTATTTCCTGAATCCCGCCTAAAGGTCTTATTTTTCCCTCCTGTATGGCTCTAAGCAGCTTTGCCTGAAGGGAATAATCCATCTCCGATATTTCATCGAGAAACAGCGTGCCTCCGTTTGCAGCTTCGAACAGGCCGATTTTGCCGCCTTTCTTGGCGCCGGTAAAAGCGCCCTCCACATATCCGAACAGCTCCGATTCCAAGGTATTGGTGTTGAAGTTGGCGCAGTTTATGGTTACGAACACTGCATCTCCACGGGAGCTGGCGTTATGTATGGCCTGGGCATAAAGCTCTTTTCCCGTACCGCTTTCGGAAGACAACAGCACGGCGGCATCGGTTTTCGCAGCCTTCTGCGCCATTTCTTTAACAGCCTTTACATTTTCCGAAACCGCTACGATAGAGTCGAAGGTATATCTTGCGGAATTTGCCTTATTGACCCGGTGAAGCACCTGCTTATTCCGCTTTTCGTATCTTTCAAGCTCGCCCTGAAAATCATAGGCGTCCTTAAGAAATGTTACGACCGATATGCCCCCTATTACCTGGCCTTCGCGAAGAATCGGATACATATTCACGAAGTATACCTCGTTCTCCTTCTCCATTCGAGGCACGTGAAGCACGGGCTTTCCGGTTTTCACAACTTCCGGCAGCCTTGCTCCCGGCCTTACATCAGTGAGAAACTGTCCCTCTACAGGCTCCTGCAGGTTTTTACTTTCTTTTCTCAAAAACCCAACATAGGCTTTGTTTGCAAACACGATGCGTCCGTGGGTATCAATTATGTTTATTCCCTCACTCATGGCATCAAACGTCGCTCTCGCCTCGTCGCTCAGATACATACAGCTCACCTCCTGAAGTATATTGTAATATATCATGTTACCATCTACAAGTGAGGGTTTTCTCTGTATAAAAAGCCGGCGGACTTAACTCTATCAGCGTCTGCACTGTCCACATCCATCACTACGATCTCCGGCCTGTTGAATACGCGGAACGGAAACGTGCTGTTTCCAAGCCCCCGGCTCACAGCCATCTTTGTTCCGTTGCAGTCGTAGATTCCCGATGTGTACTTCGGCAGTATTCCCTGTTCCGGCGCAAACAGCCCTATGCCTGTTCCCGGAATCCTTATCTGCCCGCCGTGGGCGTGGCCGCAGACAATCAGATCCGCGCCGGACTCTGCGTAGTCGGAGACGAATTGAGGCTCGTGAACCAGAAGCGCCGTGAACGCATCGCCCGCGCCTGCCGCAGCCTTTGCCTCCCTAACCGCCTTTCTTCCCGCTTCCGCTATCAGCTCCACGTCGTGAACCGGACTGGTCCTGTCCCATCCCCGGCTTTCGTTCAAAGTTTCCTGCGAAATTCCGGCTATGGCGATTTTGTACGATGTGCCGGCTTTGATGCGGGACATAATATGCGCGGCGCACCCTTTGTCGGAGAGAATCGTCCACCCGCACCTCTCCATGTACTCATACATTGAATTTACAAGTTCATCGCCTAATGACGATTCGTGATTTCCGTTGACGTAGTATGCCGGCGCGACGGTTCCCAGACCTTTGATAAGCTCCCGGCACGCCCCGAAATCCGTATGATTCCTGTCCGGCATATCCCCCGCAAAGAAAATGACGTCCGGCATGCACGAGGCGATTTTCTTCACCAGACGGTGCTGGGCCTTTCCGAAGCGTTTGCTCTGAAGGTCGGAAACAAGAACGATTCTCATCCGCTCCCCTCGTGGAATTTTCGGCGATGTCAGCCTGATGCGGCTCACCGTAAGGGCGTTGTTTTCAAATGCCAGAAACCCGGCGGCCGCTGCTGCAAATCCTGCCGCAAGCCCCGCCTTCTTTATCTTTTTATTCATGTCGCGTTCCCCTTTCCGCTTGTATTCCCGCGCGTTTACGACTATAATTATACCAAAGTCAGCCGTTTCAAGCTATACCGAGGGGTGATCAAAATGAAAAAGAGATATTTGACGATACCGGCGGCCCTTTCCGTCGTTCTGGGCGTGTGCGTGTTCTGCAAAAGCCGCGACAGGGTGCCTGCCGATGAAAAGATAGACCTTGTGATGAGGGCAAAGAATTTTGTGCGCCGGCTGAACCGCCGGGAGTACGAAAACTGCTGTGAGATGTTCGGCGAAACCATGGCAGAGTCAAACCCTGTGGAAAAGCTTCGCGAGACCTTTGACCCTATCGTCGATTCCCTTGGGGATTTCCTGTGCTTCCGAAACGCATCCGTCTCGAAGAAAAACTACGACGGCAGCATCTACACCCTCTGCACGTTAAGATGCTCCTACGACAAAGGCGGCGCTGTCTTCACCATCCTGTTTAACGAAGAAAACAAAATCGACGGCGTGTATGTGAGGTAAGGTCGCGGGGGAAATTCCCACCTCGGTAACCGCCGGATTATTGGGTTTTCGACAAAAACTTCAATTTCCCAAAACCGGGTTTTGGGTTTTTCCCAATATACGCTTTTTCCCAATAACCGCCTGGCCGAAATACGCGTCGGTCTGCGTGAAAGTGTTTCGCAAGTTATTGGGAAAATTAAAAAACGATGGGATTCCCAATAACGAACCGGGCATCACATCGTTTTCTTTATTATGGACTTATAGGGTGGTTATTGGGAAACTTTGTTTTTTTGACAAAACCCAATAACCGGTTATTGGGAAATTGCCTGAATCGGGCAAAAACCCAAAACGCAAGGCGCGGCAGGAAGCAAAGCAGCCCCCTTACATCTCTATCTCCAGCTCCACCGGGCAGTGGTCGCTGCCGAATATTTCGGTGTGAATCTTCGCGTCTTTTATCCGATCGGCTATGCGGTTGCTGACAATGAAATAGTCAATACGCCAGCCTGCGTTGTTTTTGCGGGCGTTGAAGCGGTAGGACCACCAGCTGTATATGCCTGTCGCGTCGGGATAAAGGTAGCGGAAAGTGTCGGTAAATCCGGCTCCGAGCAGCTCAGTCATCTTGCCCCGCTCTTCGTCCGAAAAGCCTGCGTTGCCGCGGTTTGTTTTAGGGTTCTTCAGGTCTATCTCTTCGTGGGCCACGTTCATATCGCCGCAGAGTATCACCGGCTTTTCCCTGTCCAGGTCGCAGAGAAGGCCGCGAAGATCGTCCTCCCATTTCATTCTGTAGTCTATGCGCTTAAGCCCGTCCTGGGCGTTGGGAACGTACACGTTAACGAAATAGAAATCGTCGTAGTCAAGAATGAGTGCCCGGCCCTCGTCGGTGTGGCCGGCAAAGTTCTTCGTAACCGAAAGGGGCTCGGCTTTTGTGAATACAGCAGTGCCGGAGTAGCCTTTTTTCTCGGCGCTGCAGAAATACTGCCGGTAGCCGGGAAGATTGACCTCCGCCTGGCCTTCCTGCATCTTCGTCTCCTGAATGGCTATGATGTCGGGGTTAAGGCTCTCCATGGATTCCACAAAGCCTTTGCCCAGGCACGCTCTAAGTCCGTTTACGTTCCACGATATAAGTTTCATCGGTTCCTCCTTAGCGAAAAAGGCGGCAGAACGCCGCCCCTGCATTATAAACTATTTCATCTCCGAAAGCTTGACCGCAGTCTGAGCCGCAACCTTTGCGTTGTTGAACACCAGCTGAATGTTGGCGTCCAGGCTGTCTCCTCCGGTAAGCTCCTTAACTCTCGCGAGAAGGAAGGGAGTCGATTCCTTGCCGTGGATTCCCTGCTCCACGGACTCTGCCACAGCCTGATCAATAGCCGCGTTTATCACGTCCGCATCCATTGAATACTCTTCAGGAATAGGGTTCGTCACAAGCATACCGCCCTTGAGTCCTGCCCCTCTCTGCGCGGCGAAAGCCTCTGCAACCTCTTCCGGCGTGTCCAGTCTGTAGTCAACTTTGAATCCGCTCTTTCTGGTGTAGAAGGCCGGAAGCTCTTCGGTGCCGTATCCGATTACAGGAACGCCCTTTGTCTCCAGGTATTCCAGGGTAAGTCCCAGATCGAGGATAGCCTTCGCTCCCGCGCACACTACCATTACAGGCGTCTGGGCCAGCTCCTCCAGGTCTGCGGAAATATCCATGGTAGTCTCGGCTCCCCTGTGAACGCCGCCGATTCCGCCGGTGGCAAAGATCTGGACTCCCGCCATTGATGCGATTATCATTGTGGTCGCAACGGTGGTCGCGCCGTCTATTTTCCTGGAAATTACGACAGGAAGGTCGCGGCGTGAGCACTTTACGATTTCCTTGCCCTTCTTTCCGAGATACTCTATCTCGTCCTTGGAAAGTCCGCACTTCAGCTTGCCGCCCAGTATTGCGATGGTGGCCGGAACCGCGCCGTTATCGCGGATAATCTTCTCTACCGCAAGAGCCGTCTCAACGTTCTGCGGATAAGGCATTCCGTGGGAAATAATGGTGGATTCCAGGGCTACTACCGGCTTTCCCGCGTCCAGAGCCTCCTGTACTTCCTTTGATACTTCTAAAAACTTGTTCATGGGTTTCTCCTCCGTTTCCAAAATCAGATACTCTATCTCTTAAGGCCACCCTTTGCGAGAGCCTTCTCTATACACATTTCAGGGTTTATGGTGGTTTCAGCTTCCACGGCCACGGCCCCTGCGCCAAGGCCTGTCTTCCCCGATTCCTCAAGGCTGCGTCCGTCAAGCCACGCCCACACCAGACCTGCCATAAAGGCGTCTCCGCCGCCCGTGGTGTTCACAAGGTCTGCTTCAGGACATGCAAGCTTCACCCGCTCACTTCCTTCCGCGCAGTACGCCCCCTCGCTTCCCAGACTTATAAAAACTCTCTTAAGTCCTGTGGAAAGGAGCTTTTCCGTCGCCCTCTCCAGGCTTTCGTCATCAGCTATCTTTATTCCGGAAAGGTACTCCGCCTCAAGCTTGTTAGGCTTCAGGGTGTGAATCCTTCCCAGCAGGTTCTTAATCTTCTCGGCTTTTATAGTCGACACCGGGTCGACAAAGAGTGGAGCCCGGCAGTTTTCGGAAAGCCATGCA
>DXHZ01000005.1 GCA_019113145.1 Candidatus Avanaerovorax faecigallinarum | reverse complement strand
GACCGGTAGCGCGTCGTGCGGGCTGCCGGTACACTTATCGGAATTTACCCCTCCTATGGGCCACCATGGATGAAAATTAGCGTTGCGGCCGACGAAATCTGGGCCGCATAAGGCGACTTCCGGTCATGTGGCCGAGAAATGGGCTTTGAATAGCAATAAAACTTGATGATTGAAGTGAAAATCTCGGCCACCTGCCGGGATTTTGCTTTTTTTGCAGTAAAATTCCTCGGCCACAGAGATAAAAAACAGGGTGGGCGGCCCAGATTGAAAAAATATAAATATAAAATCGTGCTGGCAGCACAACGTTTGAATATGGGAAAAGGTTAAAATGAAACAAATAAATACAGTGAGGAGAAGTTATGAAGACGAGCATATTTAAGAAATGGTGGTTTTGGGTAATAATTGTAATAGTAATTGCGGCAGTTGCATTTTCGGGAGGTTCCGATTCCGGGAAACAGACAGCTGCGGACAGTGATACCGGAGAGGTTGTACAGGAAGAAAGCGGAAATGAACAGAGTTCTGATGAGCCTGATGTACCTGATGTGCCTAAGGAGTACGAGTCTGCGCTGAAAAAAGCGGAAACCTACAGTGATATGATGCATATGTCGAAAGCGGGAATATACAATCAGCTTATATCCGAATATGGAGAGCAGTTTTCCGAGGAGGCTGCGCAGTATGCTATGGATAATCTTGATGCCGATTATAAAGCTAACGCGCTTGCAAAGGCGGAATCCTATCAGGATACAATGAATATGTCGCCTGATGCCATATACGATCAGCTGATTTCAGAATACGGAGAGCAGTTTACTCCGGAAGAAGCGCAGTATGCAATTGACAATTTGTCGAAGTAAGCAAAGCCGTAAAATTCGTGGTGACTCAGTAGAACTTTAAAAAATAAGGGGATTGAAATAAATTTCCTGTTCAATAAAAATAAGCGTTTCCGACCCTTGAAAACGGGCTGAAAATGGTTTAAAATATGGAAAACGAAGGACGGTAAGGAGAGATTGCCGTCCTTTTTCGTAACGGTATTTCAGGAAGGAGAAAATAAATGGCCCAGTACATCAACGAACCGTCCAGAACTTTTAACGAATATCTTCTGGTTCCCGGTTACACATCTAAGGAATGCAGGGTTGAAAACGTCAGCCTTAAGACTCCGGTCGTAAAGTTTAAGAAAGGCGAGGAACCTGCGCTCTCAGCTAATATTCCACTTGTTTCCGCAGTTATGCAGGCTGTTTCCAACGACACCATGGCAGTGGCCCTTGCAAAGGAAGGTGGAATTTCTTTTATCTTCGGATCACAGACCATAGAGAATCAGGCTAAGATGATAAAGAAGGTAAAGGCATATAAGGCCGGATTTGTAAAGAGCGACAGCAATTTAAGGCCCGATCAGACTCTGGCAGATGTACTGGAGCTTAAGGCGAGAAGAGGCCATTCCACTATTGCAATAACAGAAGACGGAACGGCTGAAGGAAAGATAGTAGGTCTCGTTACCAGCCGCGACTACAGAGTAAGCCGCATGTCTCCCGACACTAAGATAAGCGAATTCATGACCCCTTTTGACAAGCTCATATACGCAAAGGACGGCTGCACCCTGAGCGAGGCCAACGACGTGCTCTGGGACAATAAGCTCAACGCACTTCCTATAATCGACGATAACCAGAGACTTACACACTTTGTCTTCAGGAAGGACTACGACAACCATAAGTCCAACCCTAACGAGCTTCTCGACTCCCATAAGAGATATGTGGTGGGGGCAGGCGTAAACACCAGAGACTACGAAGAGAGAATTCCTGCGCTTGTAGAGGCAGGAGCCGACATTCTCTGCATCGATTCCTCCGAAGGATATTCGGAGTGGCAGAAGGATACCCTTCAGTGGGTACGTGAGCGCTACGGCGACGACGTTAAAATCGGCGCGGGAAACGTTGTCGATGCGGAAGGCTTCAGATTCCTCGCAGATGCAGGCGCAGACTTTGTCAAAATCGGCATAGGCGGCGGTTCCATCTGCATCACCAGAGAGCAGAAGGGCATAGGCCGCGGACAGGCTTCCGCTGTAATAGAGGTTGCCGCAGCCAGAGACGAATACTATAAAGAAACGGGAATATACATTCCTATCTGCTCCGACGGCGGAATAGTCTACGACTATCACATGACGCTGGCGCTTGCGATGGGAGCGGACTTCATAATGCTGGGAAGATATTTTGCGCGCTTTGACGAATCCCCGACAAACAAGCTCAACGTAAACGGAAACTACGTTAAGGAGTACTGGGGCGAGGGCTCCAGCCGCGCGAGAAACTGGCAGCGCTACGACCTGGGAGGGGACCCGAGAATGAAGTTTGAAGAGGGCGTGGACTCCTACGTTCCTTACGCGGGGCCGCTCCACGATAACGTGAACCTTTCCCTCACAAAGGTCAAGTCAACCATGTGCAACTGCGGAGCGCTCTCGATTCGCGAGCTTCAGGAGAAAGCCAAGCTGACCCTCGTTTCTGCAACCTCCATAGTTGAGGGCGGAGCTCACGACGTAATTCTTCGTGACACAAGCCAGAACGTAATCAGATAGCAGGAGACTTTTTATGGATAAAGAGCTTATCATAGTGCTGGACTTCGGAGGACAGTATAACCAGCTTATAGCAAGACGAGTGAGAGAAGCCGGCGTTTACTGTGAGGTTCACCCTTATACGATGACCCCGGAAGAGATCCGGCAGATGTCGCCCCGCGGCATTATCCTGACCGGTGGCCCCAACAGCGTTTACGACCCTGAATCTCCGCACACGAGCAGGGCGCTTTTCGAAATGGGAATACCGGTGCTCGGAATATGCTACGGAGCTCAGCTTATGGCGTACACCTTAGGTGGCAAAGTCAGCACGGCTCCCGTAAGCGAATACGGAAAGACGGAGGTCGACATAGACGACAAAGACTGCATCTTCAAAGATGTAAGCGACAGAACCGTAGCCTGGATGAGCCATACGGACTACATAGAGGAGATGCCTGACGGTTTTGTCAGAACGGCTCACACACCCGTATGCCCCGTGGCAGCCATGGAAAACCGCGAGGCAGGGCTTTACGCCGTTCAATTTCATCCGGAGGTTACCCACTCAGAGGAAGGTTTTAAGATGCTCTCAAACTTCGTCTACGGACCGTGCGGATGCAGGGGAGACTGGAAGATGGATTCCTTCGTGGAGGAGACCATAGAGAGTATTCGCAGAAAGGTCGGAGACGGCAAGGTTCTCTGCGCCCTTTCCGGAGGAGTCGATTCTTCGGTGGCGGCGGTCCTCATGTCAAAAGCCGTAGGAAAGCAGCTTACCTGCGTTTTTGTCGACCATGGACTTCTCAGAAAGAACGAGGGGGACGAGGTTGAAGCCGTTTTCGGACCGGAAGGAGACTACGATCTCAACTTCATCAGAGTAAGCGCCCAACAGCGTTTCTACGACAGACTCAAAGGCGTTACGGAGCCCGAGGAGAAGAGAAAGATAATAGGTGAAGAGTTCATACGGGTTTTCGAGGAAGAGGCGAAGAAGATAGGCGCCGTAGACTTTCTCGTTCAGGGAACCATATATCCTGACGTCATCGAAAGCGGGCTTGGAAAATCCGCGGTTATAAAGTCCCACCACAACGTGGGAGGCCTTCCCGATTACGTTGACTTCAAGGAGATAATAGAGCCTCTCAGAATGCTCTTTAAGGACGAAGTGAGAAAGGCCGGGCTGGAGCTTGGCATCCCTGAATATCTGGTATTCCGCCAGCCGTTCCCGGGGCCGGGCCTCGGAGTGAGAATAGTGGGCGAAGTCACCGCAGATAAGGTGAAAATTGTCCAGGACGCCGACGCAATCTACCGTGAGGAGATAGCAAAGGCAGGCCTCGACAAGGAGATAAACCAGTATTTTGCAGCTCTCACCAACATGCGCTCGGTGGGAGTTATGGGGGATTTTCGAACCTACGACTATGCCGTCGCCCTGCGGGCCGTTACCACATCCGACTTTATGACCGCCGAGGCGGCAAAGCTGCCTTGGGACGTTCTGGAGACGGTGACAAGCCGCATCGTCAACGAGGTGGAACACGTTAACCGAGTGCTCTACGACTGCACCGGCAAGCCGCCTGGAACGATAGAGTTTGAATAGTAAACAGGGAGCCGGGAGACCGCATAAACACTGGGTTTCCCGGCTTATCATATGCTCCGTGGTACTATTTTGGAACTAAAATTGCAATGAGTAAAAATGAATAAAGAGATAGAAATGTGCAGAAAGCCGTTTGTTCTTTTAACTGAGAGCAGGCGGCTTTTTGGCGTTCTATAAATATATGGCTGCCTGCCAAAAGAGAAAGAGAGGAATTATTTATGAAAAAAATGAGAAAATCCGCTAGTAATGTGAACAATGCTGTTAATCTGATCTCCGGAGCCTATACCTTGCCCCTGATCGACAAACTGTTTTCCAACAGCCAGAGGATTGAGAATATGGATGATGTTTATTTCGCCATAACTGCATTGGTGGATACAGACAGAATCAGCGAGGCGTTCCATATGATAAGAGGATTGTTTGGAATTTCCGGTATGGAATATCCGCAGGAGATTGCACAGTTGGAAAAATCGGAAGAACTGCAGGAATCTTTTGTGTCGGAATTTATTTTTGATTTTTATGATGTGATAGAGGATAAGAGGATAGAAACAGAAGAACAGGAAATTCCCGTTTAAAATGCGGGAATATTACATAGCCGGAAGGTTTTCAATTTGCGAAAATCATCCGGTTTTTTCATGCCTATTTTTATACATAGTCATTTCCCTACACGGGAAGATGGCTATTAAATTTTCAGGAAAGGAGGGAACCGTTATGGCGAATTGCAAAGTAATTGCGATTGCCAACCAGAAAGGCGGAACGGGGAAAACCACCACGACTGTCAACTTAGGGATCGGACTTGCCAGAGAAGGGAAAAAGGTCCTTCTGGTAGACGCTGATCCACAGGGCGATCTGACCACTTCATTAGGGTGGCCGGAGCAGGATAATCTTTCTGTGACGCTTGCCACACAGTTAGAGGGCATTGTGGCTGACCGGGAAATGGATAGCCACGCCGGGATTTTACACCATGAGGAAGGCGTTGATCTGATCCCGTCTAACATTGAACTTGCAGGACTGGAAGTTATGCTTGTCAATGCCATGAGCCGGGAACTGACGCTGAAAAACTATCTGAATGAAGTGAAAAACGGATATGATTATGTGTTGATTGACTGTATGCCGAGTTTGGGTATGCTGACAATCAATGCACTGGCGGCGTCAGATAGTGTAATTGTTCCGGTACAGGCTCAGTATCTTCCGGCAAAGGGAATGACACAGCTTATGAAAACAATCGGGAAGGTACAAAGGCAGATCAATCCGGCGCTGAAGGTAGACGGAGTGCTTTTAACACTTGCGGATATGAGGACAAATCTGGCCCGTGTGACCGCAGAAAGTATCCGGCAGAATTATGGGAGGATGGTCAAGGTTTACCAGACGGTCATTCCGGTTGGCGTGAAAGCAGCGGAAACGAGTGCCGCAGGACAAAGCATTTACAGCTATGACAAAAACAGTACAGTCGCTAAAGCCTATGCGTCATTTACAAGGGAGGTGGTACGGGATGGCGAAAGGCAGAGAAATAAAATTGCCCCTTCCCGCAGCCGATGATCTGTTCAGCACGCAGGAGGAACGTGATGAGGCTAAGCGGGAGTATGTGGCAGATATTCCTCTGATAGAAATCAGCGACTTTCCCAATCATCCGTATAAAGTAAAGCAGGATGAAAGTATGCTGGAACTGGCGGCGAGTATCCGGGAGAAAGGCGTGGTCAATCCTGCTCTGGTGCGCCCGAAACCGGAAGGCGGTTATGAAATGGTAGCAGGACACCGGAGAAAATTCGCCAGTGAACTTGCCGGGAAAGCAGTCATGCCCTGTATCGTGCGAAATCTGACAGATGATGAGGCTACGATTATCATGGTTGACTCTAACCTGCAAAGGGAGAAAGTCTTACCCTCAGAGAAAGCCTTTGCTTATAAGATGAAACTGGACGCAATGAAACGGCAGGGGAAGCGCAGTGATTTAACTTCTGTGCCACTGGCACAGAAGTTACAAGGAAAGACATCAAGACAGCTTTTAGGAGAGCAAGTGGGAGAAAGCCAAGACCAAATCCGCCGCTATATCCGTCTTACCGAACTTATCACACCTATTCTGGATATGGTGGATGAGGGAAAGATTGCCATGCGCCCGGCAGCTCCTCTTTCAGTTCCGGACGGCTTCCCAGCACGCTTTCCTGTGCAATGGTGTCGGCATAAAGCTCTGCACCCTCTGGCACTCCATCGGTCAGGGAGATGGAAACACCGGTTTCGGAAGCAGTCAGATCTTTGGCGCCAGATCCCAAATCTCCTCGTCGCCGGAAAGCACATAGGATGTTCCGCCGGCGCCATGGAACCGGTTTTCATCAAACCAGAAGAGGCAGGTATCCCCATCCGCTGTCTCAAACTCCAGGATCCGGCTG
>DXHZ01000074.1 GCA_019113145.1 Candidatus Avanaerovorax faecigallinarum | reverse complement strand
ATCTGTTCCTGGATAGGAAGTATGTTTATGACGTGCGTTTTGAACCTTCCGCAGTAGGAAGCCACTATCTTCGCAAGCTCCTCCACCTTTTCCTGGGCTCTCGGGCTGGTGTACGGGTAGGAGTGGAAGTGAACGGCCTCTATGAGCATGCCACGCTTTGCCATAAGCCATGCGGCTACAGGGCTGTCGATTCCTCCCGAGAGAAGTACAAGCCCCTTGCCGTTGGTGCCGAGAGGCAGTCCGCCAAAGCCTGCAATCTTCTGCTGGTACATGAAGGTCTCTTCTCTTCTCACGTCCACGAAAAGATAGACATCCGGGTTGTGGACGTCCACCTTGAGAACTTTGCAGCCTTTGAGGACGGAAGCTCCTATTCTGCGGGCTATGTCGGGAGACTTTACCGGAAACGTCTTGTCGGCGCGCTTTGCTTCGACCTTAAAGGTCTTTACGCCCTTCTTTTCGATGAGTTCCATCATGTATTCCACGGCCTTCTCGCCGATTTTGTCCATGTCGCTTTCGCATTCCACCGCCGGGCTTATGGACGCCACGCCGAAAACCTTTGATATCTCCTTTACTATCGCGTCTTTATCAAGCTCCTTAGGTGCTCTTGCGAATATAAGCCCTTCGTGGCGGCGCACGTCTATTCCGGAAAGTCCTGCGGCTTTAAGTCTTTTGCCGATTCTCTCCACCAGCATCCTCTCAAAGTACGGCTTGTTCATGCCTTTCAGGGCGACTTCGCCGCATCTGACTATAAAAATGTTCTGTTCGTTCATCAAAATCTCCTTATCTGAAGCTGCCCAGCTTTCTGAATCTCTTAACTGCGGCAGTAAGTTTTTCTATCAGGTAATCCGCTTCTTCCACTGTATTTAAAGGGCTGAAGCTTATGCGTACGGCTCCTTCTATTTCCTTATCCGAAAGGCCCATGGCCCTGAGCACGTGGCTCTGTCCCTTCTTGTTGGAGGAACATGCCGAACCGGTGGATACGCTTATCCCGTCCTGCTCCAGCGTGTGAAGAAGAACCTCCCCTCTCGTACCGAGAAAAGAGACGTTGAGGACAGAAGGCGCGCCGTTGGTCGGGCTGTTTATTCTCACGTCGTCAAGTCCCGCAGTAATCCCCTCCGTCACTATCCTTTTGAGCTCGGCCATCTTTGTCAGGCTCTTTTCCCTGTTTTTCTCCATTTCTTCTACGGCTCTGGCAAACCCCGCTATTCCCGGGGTGTTTTCTGTTCCGGAGCGCATGCCTCTCTCCTGGCCTCCTCCCAGAACAAAAGGCGGCAGCTTGGTGCCTTTCTTTACGTAAAGGGCTCCTACCCCCTTTGGGCCGTGAATCTTATGGCCGCTTACGGATATTAAATCCGCTCCGCAGCCTGCAAGGGTTACCTTTCCGTAGCCCTGAACGGCGTCCGTATGAAACGTTATGGTCTTTCCGTACTTCTTCTCTGCGGCCTTTCGCACGGCGTTTACGGCCTTAAGGTCTGTCACAGCTCCCGTTTCGTTGTTTACCGCCATAACGGTTATGAGGACGGTGTCTTCCCTTATGGCCTTTCCTATTTCCTCAGGATCTATTCTGCAGTCTTTGTCCACGCCTATGTATGTGACTTCGTATCCGTCCTCTTCAAGCCTTCTGCAGCTTTCAAGAACCGCAGGATGCTCCACCTTCGACGTTATTATGTGTTTTCCTTCCCGTCTGCGGGCCCTTGCCGTTTCCAAAATGGCCGTGTTGTCTCCTTCGGTCCCTCCCGACGTGAAGATGATTTCCGAAGGGTCCGCTCCGAAGGAATCTGCCACGGTTTTTCTTGCCGCCTTCACCATCTTCTCCGCCTCAAAGCCTGCGGTGTAAAGGGACGAAGGATTCCCCCAGCATTCCTTCATCATCTCTACCATGACCTCTGTTACCGAATCGAGCTGTCTGGTAGTGGCGCTGTTGTCAAAATATGCTAACATAACTCCTTAACCTCATCCTCATCTATGTCTATTACGATATTCATCCACTTATTGCTCCTGTATCTTGCGTATTCTGTCACCGTCTTGAAGATATTGCCAAGCGACGCCAGCGCTACGCACCATGGGAGCGGCCAGCCGAGTATTACGACCCCCGTATATGCCATGGCGACTTCTATTCCCAGGTTGCTCGTAAGCTCGATGACCATGCAGAAGAACGTGTCTCCTCCCGCTCTCAGTATTCCACACTGAATGAGGTATGAGAACATTCTCGGTATCATCGTAAACGCAAATACGAATATAGTTGACATCATCAGCTCCGTAGTCTCTTCGCTGAAATCATATATTACAGCTACAGGATACCTTAAAGCTATTATCATCACTACCATGATTGCGGTAAATACAACTCCCAGCCTGAGTATCTTCTTAGTGTAGGCGTAAGCCGTAACTTTGTCGCCCTTTCCAAGGGTTTCTCCAATAAGTATCGAAGATCCGTTTCCGAATCCGAAGAATGCCGTCTGGCATATCTGACATACCACGTTGCTTACCTGTACTACAGCAAGTGCAGAAGCTCCTATCCTGCCGTATGTTGCGAATACTATAGCTACTCCCAGGGACCAGCCGCCTTCACTTACGATTACCGGAACGGCTCTTCTCAGTATGCTCCTGTACAGTTCCGGATCCCAGGAGAACAGGTTTCTTATGGAAGTGTGGAAAGGATGCTCCTTCCAGCATGATATGTACAGAATCTGGAATCCCAGTTCACAGCACCTTGCTATTACCGTTGCAAGAGCGGCTCCCTCTACGCCCATTTCCGGAAACGGTCCTACGCCGTATATGAGCAGCCAGTTAAATATGACGTTGACTAAAACGGCCGAAGCGCTTATTACCGTAGGAACTTTAAGAACCTGTATAGTTCTGGAGTTGAAGTTTATGGCAAAGGTCATGGCCGTCACTATGTACGAGTATGACACGATTCTGATATAATCCTCGCCGTACATTATTACGTCGCCGTCGTCTGCAAAGAGTGCTATGAGATTCGGCGCAAAGAGCTGTATTACCCCGAAGAACACGAAGGCCGCGGCAAGTCCCAGGCTCATGTCAAATCCCAGTATCTTTCTTATACTCTTAAGGTCTCTGGCACCCCAGAACTGAGCCACAAACACGGACGCCCCGCTGTACATTCCGAAGCACAGTATTGAAAAAATGCTGAATATCTGATTTGCAGCACCGGAGCCCGCAAGCTCCGCCTCACCCAGCCTTCCTATCATTATGGTATCCGCCAGGTTAAGACTGGTGCTTATTACATTCTGAATGATGATAGGTGTAGCAACCGTAATTATCCGCCTGTAAAAAGACTGGCCGGCATCGATGATATCTTTATTTTCCATGACACTCCTCTTTTAGCTGCTTAAAATATCAACAAGCTCCCCAAAAATGGGGAGCTTTAAGTTTACTTTGCGTAATCGATTGCCCTGGTTTCTCTCACTACATTTACCTTTATCTGGCCCGGGTATTCGAGCTCGGACTCTATCTTCTTGGAGATATCCCTTGCGAGCATAGCAATACCGTCATCGTTTACTTCGTCAGGCTTGGCTATGATTCTTATCTCTCTTCCCGCCTGAATTGCAAACGACTTGTCTACTCCCGGCGTAGTGTTGGCTATTTCTTCAAGCTTCTCGAGACGCTTTATGTATGCGTCAAGAGTCTCTCTTCTGGCTCCCGGTCTGGCGGCTGAAAGAGCGTCCGCCGCAGCGATTAAAACGGCCTCCATGCTCTTCGGCTCGTAATCGCCGTGGTGTGCAGCCATGCCGTTTATTACAGCCTCGGATTCCTTATACTTCTTAAGCACCTGGATTCCGATGTCCACGTGAGTACCCTCGTATTCGTGGTCAAGCGCCTTTCCTATATCGTGAAGAAGTCCTGCTCTCTTTGCAAGCTTCACGTCAAGTCCCAGTTCTCCAGCCATAAGTCCCGAAAGGTGAGCCACCTCCACGGAGTGCTTCAGCACATTCTGTCCGTATGACGTTCTGTATTTCAGTCTTCCCAGAAGCTTTACCAGCTCAGGATGAAGGTTGTGAATTCCAACCTCGAATGTAGCCTGCTCTCCTTCGGACTTGATTATGCTGTTCACTTCCTTGGTAGCCTTCTCGACCATCTCCTCTATTCTGGCCGGATGAATTCTTCCGTCCATGATGAGCTTCTCGAGGGCCACTCTGGCGATTTCTCTTCTTACAGGGTCAAAGCCTGAAATTATCACTGCCTCCGGCGTATCATCGATGATAAGGTCAACGCCTGTCAGAGTTTCAATAGCTCTGATGTTTCTTCCTTCACGGCCTATTATTCTTCCCTTCATCTCATCGTTAGGAAGAGCCACCACAGATACTGTGCTTTCGGCAACGTGGTCGGCGGCGCACCTCTGAATGGCGCCGGTGATTATTTCCTTGGCTTTTCTGTCAGCTTCATCCTTTGCCTTCGATTCGATATCCTTAATCATAATCGAAGCATCGTGTCTGACGTCCTTTTCGATTTCGTCGAGGAGGATGGCCTTAGCCTCGTCAGCGGTGAGACCGGATATCTTTTCCAGTTCCTCAATCTGCTTTTCGAGGAATCGATCCAGTTCCTTCTTCTTCTCCGCTATCTCCTTTTCGGTACGGGAAATTCCTTCCTCTCTCTTCTCGATGTTCTCCAGCTTTCTGTCAACGGACTCCTCCTTCTGGATGAGTCTGCGTTCGGAACGCTGAATCTCGTTTCTTCTTTCTCTCACCTCACGCTCTGCTTCAGATCTCATTCGGTGAGCTTCTTCTTTTGCTTCTAATGTAATCTCTTTCTTAATAGTCTCGGATTTGGTTTCAGCATCTAAAATAAGGTTCTTTGCTTTCTGTTCTGCACTTCCTATTGTTTTTTCGCCTACGTTCTTTCTGTATATATATCCGATAAGCAATCCCACGACAAGAGTTGCCGCAGCAATTGCAACTACAGCTATTGGAGACATTAAAGCACCTCCTTCTTGCGTTTTAAATTTTCTTATATTTCAAGGGCAAAACTCATTTTTTCAATAAAACTTGCCATTTTTACGCAACATATATTATAATGTTTTAATCAGCCTTATGTCAAGAAGATAGAGGTAAAACAGATGAAGTATTTTTACAATCTTAACAGGAATGTCGACAGGCTCATGTGCGCATCTGTACTCATTCTGGCAGTGATAAGCGTGCTGATGATAGGCAGCACCACCGTTAACAGTACGGGATTTTTTTCAAGAAGCGTAATCGTTCAGATGGCGGCATATTTTCTCGGGCTTATCGGCGTCTTTATTATATTCAGGATTAACTACGTTCTTTTCGAGGGATTTGAAAAGCAGCTCTATGTGCTTTCACTTATCCTTCTCTTTCTGGTATATGTTCCCGGACTGGGAGTGGAACAGTTCAGTTCCAGAGCATGGATAACGCTCGGCTTCACTACCATCCAGCCGTCCGAACTTGTAAAGATACTGTACATACTCATACTCGCAGGATATCTTAAAACTCATCAGGATGATCTCTATAACTTCAAGGGACTTTTCAAGTCTGCACTGGTAGCGGGACCGATTATCGTAATAGTTCTCAAGGAGGACCTTGGAAGCGCCCTGGTCTTTGCAGCTATCTGGGTTGTGATGATATTTTATGCCGGTATAGAGCTGAAGGTATTTGCGAAATTTTTTGCTCTGGTTCTCGCAGCGGTACCTGTGGCATATATGTTCATGGCGGACTATCAGAAGGAGAGAATAGAAGCATTCCTACACCCGGAAAACTTGGACCTGACCGGGAATTATCAGGTATGGCAGTCCAAGGTTGCAATCGGAAGCGGCGGACTGTTCGGCAAAGGGCTTTTTAACGGAACCCAGAAGGAGCTTGACTACATACCTGTGCAGACAAGCGATTTCATATTCTCCGTAATCGGGGAAGAGCTCGGTTTTATCGGAGGTCTTGCTGTCATAGCGCTCTACGCCCTCCTCCTTATCAGACTCATGAAGATTGTTCACAATGCTTCAGACTTCTACGGAGCGTTGATTGTAACAGGGATTCTCGGCATGTTTGCATTCCAGATATTTGAGAACATCGCCATGACCATGGGTCTCATGCCGGTTACCGGTATCACCCTGCCGTTTATGAGCTATGGTGGCTCATCCATACTGTCTAACATGATAGCTCTCGGGCTTGCACTGAGTATAGGCGCAAGAAGCAAAAAGATAACGTTCTGACGGAGCCGGGGCGATGCCGTTGCAGAGGTGTCTTACGATAACCGGGCTTTCCACAACTCCTGAATATTACGCCCTCTTTTCCGCTGCCTCCTGTCGGTTTGACAAAGACGCCCCGAGCTCATAATAAGGTCAAGGCAAAACTTGACAAATCTGTTCGTTTAATAAAGCAAGGTCAAGGTTTTAGAAACTTTATCGTCTCTCAGCCTTGACCTTTTCTGCATTCTATGGATCTTTTATCAAATTATGCCTTGACACAGCCCTTCTTTTCAGCAGTCTTTGTCAAAGTCTCTCATGCTTAAGCAGCCTTGTCAGGAGTCGCATCCGGTATTACAGTAGTTCCGCCGGTGATATATTCGTTTCCGCCTGGTTACAACCACAGGAGTTTGCCACATACATCCATTAGAATGTTGTCCAGGCAAACGGAGTTTGCCCATTTACCGCTTCTCAACTTTCACACGGCAAACTTTCAGGTTTCGAAGCAGTCCTTTTCATACATTATTTAATATTATTGCTATAAATTGTCTTTTAAGAGCGCATAAACGCTTGATCAGACGTCATATCAGCTCCGTAAACTGCTCCTGAAATGAAAATGTTTGCCACTGAAGTGTCTGAAGGCGGTACACAGGGCAAACTTTTTTGCCGGAGAATCTATGTTAGATGTAATTTTGCAAACTGCAGAGTCTATGCCAAGTTGATTTCACGTTTTATGTGTTGTTACTACGTCTCGCACATCGATGCTGTTTTGGGTTTTAATCAAAATCTGCCGTTTCCCAAAACCCGGTTTTGGGATTTAAGTCATTTTTTCTGTTTCCCAATAACCGAAAACACCTGAGAACACAGCCGCAGGTCGGAATTCTCGCATACGTTATCGGGAAATTAAAAAACGATGTGATTTCCCGATAACTTTACCGGTCTCACATCGTTTACTATCTTTATTTTTAAAATGCCGTTATTGGGAAAACATTGCTTTTAATACAAAACCCAATAACCGGTTATTGGGAAATCGGTAAGAATCGTGAAATCCCAATAACGCCACAGCCTTATCTTTATCTCTACATCTCCATCCACTTCTCGTATGCCGCGTCCAGCTTTGTCTTAAGGGTCCTGACCTGAGCGTCCAGTTCCGAAAGCTTTTTGTGGTCGGCTAAGGTTTCCGGCTGGCACATAAGCGACTCTTTTTCTGAAATTTCGCCTTCTATCTCAGAGATGGTCTTTTCCAGCTTTTCCTTTTCCCGCTGAGCCCTGCGTTCCTCGGCTTCCTTCTGTTTCTTCAAAGCGCGCTCTTCTGCGGAAGAAAGTACGCTCTCACCTGCGCTGTTCTGTACGCCTTCATCTGACCCGGCAGTACCCGGCGCTGCCGTATTTTCCCTTTCGCTCTTCTTCTCCACGTAGTAATCCCACTTTCCCAGATATTCCACCATCCCCGACGGCGTAAGTTCGAGGATTCTCGTCGGAATACGGTTAAGAAAATATCTGTCGTGGGAAACGGCGATTACGGTTCCCGGAAAATCGAGGAGGGCCTCCTCGAATACCTCCTTGGAGGCTATGTCCAGGTGATTTGTCGGCTCGTCAAGAATCAAAGTGTTGGAGCCGCACATCATAAGCTTAAGAAGGGAAAGTCTTGCCTTTTCTCCTCCGGAAAGGTCTCCCGTTCTGATGAAGACCTGATCGTCCTTAAACAGGAACCTGCCCAGTATGCCTCTGATTTCACCGTCGGTGTAAAGGCGATAGTCGTTGTGAACCTGATCCATGACCGTAAGATCGGGGTTCAGGAGCTGCTGCCCCTGGTCGTAGTATCCGAAATCCACGTTGTGGCCTATGCGAAGGTAGCCTTCCGTCGGCTTCACTTCCTCCATGAGCATGCGAAGAAGAGTTGTCTTTCCCACTCCGTTGGGGCCGACTATGCAGATTCTCTCGCCCTTTTTTATGTCAAAGCTGACGTTTTTGAAAAGCCGTTTCGCCCCTTCGCCGAATCCGAAGGTCTTTCCCAGATCTTCGCCGTACACCACGTCCTTACCGCTCTCGTACTTTTCGTGAAAGTTAAGGCGCATTTTGCCCGGCAGACTGTCCGGTTTCTCAAGGCGCTCCAGATGAGCAAGGCGTTTTTCCCTGGAGGCTGCGCGCTTTGCCAGCTTTTCCGTGCCCCGCTCCTTGTAGCGGCGTATCATGTCCTCCTGACGGCGTATCTCGGCCTGCTGGTTGTTGTAGGCCTTGAGCTGAGCCGCCCTGTCCGCCCGCTTTTTCTCCGCGTAATAGGTGTAGTTTCCCTCGTAGCATGTCAGCCTGTGATTTTCCACCTCGAATATGCGGTTTGCCACCTGATCGAGAAAATATCTGTCGTGGGAAACGATGATTACCGTGCCTCGGTACGATGAAAGGTACTGTTCCAGCCACCTGAGGGTCGAGATGTCGAGGTGGTTTGTCGGCTCGTCGAGAAGGAGTATGTCCGGCTTTTCCATGAGCAGACACGCAAGTGAAAGTCTCGTCCTCTCGCCTCCCGACAAAGTGCGCACCGGCTTGTCCATATACTCCGGGCCGAAGCTCATGCTGGAAAGGATTCCGCGCATCTCGCTCTTGTAGCTGTATCCTCCCGCCCTTTCGTACTCGATTCTGATGCGGTCAAAACGCTCTAAAAGCTCAGCCGCCGCGTCCCGGCCTTCCTCCGAAGCCCTGGCTATCTCATCTGACAAAGAGTGCATCTCCTCTTCCATCTCGTGAAAATGGCCGAAGATTCCGTCCACCGCTTCTATGACGGTGCCGTCCGGGTTGAAGTCGTCCTTCTGCTTAAGATAGCCCAGCCTCCTGTCCTTCGCCAGAAAGAAACTTCCCGAATCGGTGTTCATCTCTCCGGTGAGGATATTGAGAAGAGTCGACTTTCCGGCGCCGTTTGCCCCGACTATTCCTATGCGGTCTCCTTCGTTTACGTGAAAGGACACGTTTTCAATTATGACGTCAGTTCCGTAAACCTTGCTTAAATCTGTAGCCGAAAGGACTACCATGAAGTCTCACCATCCCCGGTAATTTTTATCTGTGCGTCCACAGGAAGGGACGGATATGCATCGAGGTAAAGGCCGTCGCTTCCCATAGCCTGATATTTATAGTATGCCGCGCAGCCGATCATGGAGGCGTTGTCGGTGCAGAGCCTCTTTTCCGGCAGATACAGCTTTATCTTCTTTTCGTCGCAGGCGGAAGCGAGCTCCTTCCTTAGCCTGTCATTGGCGGCTACTCCTCCGGCTATTACTATGGAGTCGCTGCCCGTCGTCTCCGCCGCGTCCATGGCCTTGTTCACCAGAACCTCTACCACGGCCTCCTGAAAGCCTGCTGCAACATCGGCGGCGTTTATATCCCGTCCCGCCTGCTTCTGAGAGTTTACGTAGTTTAAAACTCCGGTCTTTATTCCGGAAAAGCTGAAGTCAAAGCTTCCCTTTTCCAGATACACTCTCTTGAAGTGAATTGCCTCGGGATCTCCTTCCTTTGCAAGTCTGTCTATCTTAGGGCCTCCCGGATAGCCGAGACCTATGACTCTGGCCACTTTGTCGTACGCCTCACCTGCGGCGTCATCTCTGGTGGAGCCTAAGACTCTGCACGAGGTGTAGCTTTCCATGTAGACGAGACTGGTATGACCTCCCGAAACTATGAGGCTTAAAAACGGCGGCTCCAGCTCCTTATACTGTATGAAATTGGAGCTTACGTGGCCGTACATGTGGTTGACCCCCACAAGAGGTATGTCCTTTGCCATGGCTAAAGCCTTTGCCGCGGCAATTCCTATGACAAGGGAACCCACAAGCCCCGGCCCGCAGGTGACTCCCACCAGATCTATGTCGTCAAGAGTAACGCCGGCTTTGTCCAGAGCCTCGTCAATCACGGAGTTGACGGCGGTGAGATGGTGCCTTGAGGCTATCTCCGGAACTACTCCGCCGTATTTTTCGTGTATCTCTATCTGGGACGAAACCACGTCGGAGAGAACGTCTCTGCCTCCCGAAAGAACTGCGGCCGCCGTCTCGTCACAGCTTGATTCAATTGCAAGTGTAAGAAATCTGTTATCCTTCATGGTTCCTCCACATAATAAGTGCGTCTTCTCCGTTGTCCTCGTAATATCCCTTTCTCACTCCGGCCTCTTTGAAGCCGAATTTCCCGTAAAGTCCTATGGCTCCCTCGTTGGAAACCCTGACCTCCAGTGTGTGGCTTGAAATTCCGCTTCGCTGCGAATACTTCAGCATAAACTTCAGCATATCCGATGCGCCCCCGCGTCTTCTGTATTCGGGAAGCACCGCCACGTTGTTTATATGCCCTTCGTCGAGAATCTTCCACAGGCTCATGTACCCTGCGACGTCCCCGTTTTCGGTTTCGAGCACCATGTATACCGAAAGAGGATTTCCCGTAAGATCCTCACGCAGAGACTCCTCTGACCAGGGCGTGTGAAAGCACCTTCTCTCTATTTCCGCCATGGCGGGAAGGTCTTTTTCCTCCGCAAATCTCGTCCTCATGGCTACCTCAGTCTGAACTTTGCGAGCTTTGCCTCTCGCATCTTCTGAAGGCTTCCGTCCTCCAGCTTCACCTCGGCCTCGGCTCTTCTCATATAGTCGGGCATGACATCTTCGTAGTCCAGCGTCTTTCCCTCTGCCAAAAGGCGCAGCGCCTCTCTTGCAACCATCTCCGCAGTCTGATACCTTTCGGAGGCATCGGCCGCTTTATATCCCTCAAGCTCCGCTCCGTATGCGTCTACGCCATCGCCGAAGAACACTGCGTCGTCAAAGTCTTTTACGGCCTCGAGGACGTCGGTGAGCATATAGGTTCCCGGCGCCAGTATATCGCTTCCGTCGTTATCAAATACTGCTCCGTACACCTGACCTCTTCTGGCGTTGAAAATCACCGCCGCCTTTCTTTCGGCGGAGGCCTTCTGCCTGAAGATGTCGAGAGAAGATACGGCTATGCACTTTTTGCCGGCGGCCTGAGCGAAAGCCCTTGCCGAAGTTACTCCTATTCTTATTCCCGTAAAGCTTCCCGGGCCTTTTGAGACGGCCACCGCGTCGAGATCAGATGGAGAGATTCCCTCTTCATCGAGAAGCCTCTTCGCCATAGGCATAAGCTCTTTCAGGTGGTCCATTCGTCCCGATGTGAAGAGCTGCTTCACACTGCCGCCCTTTGTCGCGAGAGCCGCAGAGCCCAGCTGCCCCGTAGTTTCAAAGCTTAAAATGCACATCTGTAAATTCTTTCCCCTTCCTTTTCGCCGTATTCCATGAATACGCAGATCGTGTCGTCAGGCAGGATTTCCGCTACCATGTCCGCCCATTCAATTATGCACACTCCCTCTCCGTCCATGTACTCCTCTATGCCGCTTTCAAATATGTCCCCGGCGTTTTCCAGGCGGTACACGTCCATATGGTAGAGAGGCAGTCTGCCCGAGCGGTATTCGCAGACAACAGTAAAAGTAGGGCTTGTTATCATTTCACTGATGCCAAGCCCCTGAGCTATATATTTTGTCAGAGTGGTCTTTCCCACTCCCAGATCTCCGATGAGGGCCACCACGTCTCCGGGCTTCAGTCTTTCCGCAAGGCAGAGCCCGAACCGGCGGCAGTCCTCTTCGCTTCTTATAACCTTTTCGATCATTTAAATTCCCCTGTGCAGGAAGCCGGAAATGCGCTTGTACACGACGAAGGTCACAATTCCGTTTATGCCTCCCTTAAGCACGTTGAACAGAGCTATGAGAGGCAGAAGCTCTATGACGGCCTCCCTCGGCGTTCCCATAAACATAGGCGTTATGAAGATATTGGCCACGCACATTACGGCGACCATCACCACGAGACCGGAAAGAAGTGCTATAATCGCTTCCTTCTTTGTCTTTTTATGCTTGTACATGAAGCCTGCAACCACGGCAAATACCGCCGTCGCCAAAACGTGCATGAGAAATCCGTATACTCCGTCTCCACCGAGAACGAAAGCCTGAATGAAGCTCACCACCAGTGTAAGTATCACTCCGGCGCCCGGCCCCATTGCAAAGGTGGTTATGTAAATAGGAATGTCCGCCGGGTCGTAAACCAGAAACGGCAGCGGTGTGAACGGTATTCTTATGAGCAGCACGAGAACGCAGGAAATTGCCGCCATCATGGCAAGCTTTGCAAGTCTTACCGTTGAATTATTTCTCATGACGGCCTACTCCCTTCCCGGAACAGGAAAATCCGTTCCTGACAATCTGTATACGGCATCCGCATATATTTTCGTCATGGTCTTCAGTCTGTCCAGGGAAAGTCTCTCATCCTTCTGGTGCATCCTGTCCTCGTCGCCCGGGAATAAAGCTCCGAATGCCACGATGTTTTCAGAGCATCTTGCATATGTTCCGCCGCCGATAACCTTCGGTTCGGTGTCGTAATCGCCGGTATTTTCCGCATAAATCTGCCTTAACGTACTTATCATAGGACTGTCGGGCTCCATGTAGACAGGCGCCTGCTCCTTTTCCTTTACGATTCCCATGTCGTATTTCTCCACGAGATGGCTGAACCCTTCGTAAACCTGCTCCGCAGTGCACGTAACAGGATATCTTACGTTGATGGTGAGGCTTGCCGACTTTCTGTCAAAATCTATGATCCCGACGTTAAGCGTAAGCTTTCCCGACTGTTCGTCGCTGAACCCGCATCCGAACCTTTCGCCGTTTACGTCAAAACCGATGTAATCGTTATAGAAAGCGATATAGTCGTTAATATCCTCATCGGTGAAGTTGAGCTTTCCGAGAATCTCCATGATTATGGAAATGGCGTTAAGTCCCGCCTCAGGCGTCGCTCCGTGAGCGGAAATACCTTCTGCCGTTATCTCAAGGCTCTTTCCCATACGTCTTGCGGAAACGGTTCTTCCCGTTTCCCTGCGGTAATCATCCACTATGGACTTTATGTTATCGTAAGCATTATCGTCGTCGGACAGAACCACCGCTCTCGCTCCTTCAGCCACCATATTGGCGGCATTTCCGCCCGTCAGGCTCCTGAGTCTCAGACCTCCGGTATTTCTGTCGCTGAACTTCTTCACCAGAGTGAAACTCATAATACCTTTCTCGCCGTTGAGAGCCGGAAAATCAGCGTCCGGGGTGAATCCAAGGTCCGGAGCGCCGGCTTTGTCAAGGTAATAGTACATTCCCCTCCAGGCCGTTTCCTCGTCCAGGCCTAATATGAGTCGTATTTTTCTTCCCGGTTCAAAGCCTGCATCCTTCAGCGCTTTCATCGCAAAGAGGGCTGCAATTACTGGACCTTTGTCGTCCTGAGTTCCTCTGCCGTAGATGTATCCGTCCGAAACAGCGGCGCTGTACGGGTCAAAACTCCATCCGGTTCCCTCGGGAACAACGTCCAGATGGCCCAGTATTCCCAGAGTTTCCTCTCCTTCGCCGAACTCAATATGTCCGCCGTAGTTATCGGCGTTATATGTCTTAAAGCCCAGTTCTTCGCCCAGCTTCAGAGTCTCCCTGAAACAGTCGTGAACTCCTTTTCCGAATGGAAGAATTTCTTCGCCGGAAGAAATTTCATCTTCCGCAACGCTTTTAATTGAAACGATTTTCTGAAGAGCCTCCACCTCGGCGTCAAAATTATCTTCGATTATGTTTCTGTATTCCATTACTGAACGGCCTCTACCGCTTTAACCTCAGGGAAGTTCTCTTTGAGAATCTTTTCGATAACAGCCTTTAAGGTCATGGTCGCTCCCGGACAGCCTGCACAGTGTCCCTGAAGTCTTACCTTAACCACGTTGTCGTCGGTCAGTTCAACGAATTCCAGATCTCCTCCGTCTCTCTGAAGTATAGGTCTGATCTGATCCAGTGCTTCTCTTATTTTCTGTTCCATTTCTTTACTTCTCCTTTTAAATATTTATATATATCCCGGCCCTGTACCGGCCGCAATATTCGCCCTTATTCATCTGCTCCGTCTTCTGCCGCCGCCGCAACAGGATCCTCAGAAATATCTCCTGCAGCCGCTCCGGACTTGAACACAGTAACAAGTTCTCCTCTGACATACTTGTCGATGCTTACAGGCTTGTATGCCTCGCCTCTGTCATTGAACGTTATGGTTCCCGATACACCGGGATACTGTGAAGTCGACGCTATTTCATCCCGCAGACTTTCGCCTGACAGTCCTCCGCTCTTTTCCAGGGAATCTACCGCTATCATATATGCGTCATACGCCCTTGCCGCTTCCTCAGTCGGCTCCTTCCCGTATTTTTCCCTGTATGCCTTTAAAAACTCCTCCTGCTCCGGAGATGCGGATGCGGTCTCGCTGTAGTCCGTAACAGAGCTTATGGCAAGATCCGGATACCTCTCATGAAAGCTTTTAAGATCGTCGCCGTGCCATGCAAGAGGCCCTACGAACTCTACATCGTACATACCCAGTCTCTGTGCGCTTTGAAACATCTTTTCGGCATCAGTTACGGACATAGGCGCAAAAACAGCCTTTGCTCCCGTTTCCCTGACTTTCTCCAGATACTCGTCGTAATTTTTCTTTTCTCTGTTGGCGCTTACGGTCACTACACCGGCTTCATCTCCCGTCATGGTTTCGAATGTGGATCTGAACTGCCTTATTATTTCGTTGTATATTTCATCACCGTCCACCCTGAACAGAACCGCCTGCTTTTCTCCCAGACCGTCGTGAATATACTGAGCCGCAGCGTCGCCCTGAAGGGAATCCGTGAAGCATATTCTGAAATAGTAGTCGCTGTTCTGTGTTATGAGAGGATTGGTGGATGAAATAGTTATGGCAGGAATCAGCTCCTTTTTAAGAATCTTGCTTGCCGTAAGCGTAGTGGCATCCCCGTAAGCTCCAAGCACGACGTCGGGCTCTTTTCCGACCATGTCCTTTACTACGCTTTCCGTCACATAGACGCTGCTCTGAGTGTCTCCGTAGATGAGCTCTATGTCTTTCCCCGAAACATCCGGCCTGATTTCGTGAGCCAGTTCTATTCCTTCAATCTCTGACTTGCCTTTATCGCTGTACTCTCCCGACTGAGGCTCCAGAACTCCTATGATAATCTTATCTCCGGAATCCCCGTCCGCAAAGAACGCATTTTTAAAATTGCTGTATGTAGTGCAGCCGGCTGCGGCGACCGTCAATATCAGCAGTGCCGCAAGTATCGCCGCTTTTCGCGTTTTTCTTATCATATTTTCCCCTATATCTCAAAAAACGGTGACTGTATACCAATCACCGCAGCACTCAGATATTATACTACATTTCAATCCTACATTTCAAGTCTGTAGTCGCCGTCCTTTATCTTTCCCGCCCTTCTTAAGATTTTATCGAATACCAGGGATAAAACCGCAGGAAGCAGGAACTGGATTACGGCAACCTTTACTGCAACATCGACGGAAAATCCCATGTCCGTAAATGTTCCTATCTGCCCCACGAGTCCGGACGTTCCCATTCCTGCGCCCATGGCGTTGTTCGTCATGCCGAGAACCACAGTGGCAACAGGTCCCGTCACCGCAGCCGCAAGGGTCGGAGGAAGGAGAATCCAGAAATTCTTAAATATGTTGGAAATCTGAAGCATGGAGGTTCCGATTCCTATGGCAAATGAACCGCCCAGGCCGTTATCCTTATAGCTGGTTACCGCAAAGCCTATCATCTGTGCGCAGCACCCAGCCGTCGCCGCTCCCGCAGCAAGGCCCGAAAGATCCAGCATTATGCACAGGGCCGCACTGGATATGGGCGCAGTGAGAACCAGCCCCACGATTACTGAGATAACTATTCCGAACGCAAATGGCTGCCACTCCGTCGCAGTCATTATTATGCTTCCCAGTCCCGTCATCAGCTTTCCTATGGCAGGTCCCGCAAGGGCCGCAGCCGCACCTCCCGCCACCATTGTGGTAATAGGCGTAACGATTATGTCTATTTTCGTTTCTTTGGATACGGCCTTTCCCAGCTCGGCGCCGATGGCAACGGCGATAAAGGCTCCTCCCGGTCCTCCCAGGTCAGCTCCCAGCATTCCCGTAACTGCGCTGGTGAACATGACGAGAGGCGGTGACTTAAGTCCCCAGGCTACCGCAACACCTACGGCTGCCCCCATGTAGTCCATGGCCTTCTGTCCCGTGGAAATGAGAAAATCCGTAACCGTATTTTCTCCCGCAAAGCCTGCAGCCTGCTCGCCTATAGTCTTGATTATGAGCCCCGTGAGCAGCGATGCAAAAAGCCCCAGCGCCATTGCCGAAAGCGCATCCTGAAGGTATCTCTTTGCCGAAAACTCTATGTCCTTACGGGCGAGGAAGGCTCTGAATCCTCTCCCCGTTTCAAGCTGTGCATCCATACTTTCTTCCTCCGTTTTCTTAATCAGACGCACTGTATATTATCATATGTCTTGACATATGTCAATAACATTGTCAATCCTTATGTCCTGTGATATAATCCCTTCGTGTATATACGGAGGAAATCATGGATACGAAAGAACGGAGAGAGCAGATTTTATCCCTGCTTGCAGAAAGCGCCATTCCCGTCAGCGCCTCGAAGCTGGCAACGCACTTTGACGTAAGCAGGCAGATTATAGTAGGAGACATAGGAGTCCTCAGAGCCGCCGGACATGAAATAGAGGCGACGGCCAGAGGGTACCTCCTGGGCGCAGAAAAAAAAGCCTTTCCCTTCACCGCCGTCATCGCCTGCAGGCACGGCTGCGACAGGCTGGAGGAGGAACTTAACACTATCGTGGATTTCGGCGGCACCGTCATCGACGTCAGCGTTGATCACGGGATATACGGACAGCTGACGGGACGCCTTGGGATTTCGTCAAGATACGAGGTGAAGCTCTTTATGGAAAAGGTGAGCGATGCCGACAGGCCTTTAAGCGTCCTTTCCGGAGGCCTTCACTTTCACAAAATCGGCTGCCCGGACGAGGAGATATTCAACCTTATATGCGCCGCCCTGAGAGAAAAGGGAATTTTGGTCGAAGAATAATTCCTGCTGTTTCCCGGGGCTTTTATGTGGTATATTATCTATAGTGTGTGATTTATTCACCGCTCGTAATTATTGAAATCGATAATCGTTTAAATTAAAGGAGGTAATTATTATGAAATGGGTTTGCACGGTTTGCGGATACGTACACGAAGGAGATCAGCCGCCTGAAGCATGTCCTGTATGTAAGGCTCCGGCCGAGAAGTTCAAGGCGCAGGAAGGCGAAAGAGAATGGGCTGCAGAGCACGTTGTAGGCGTTGCTCAGGGCGCAAGCGAGGATATTATGGCTGACCTCAGAGCCAACTTCGAAGGCGAGTGTACAGAGGTAGGTATGTACCTTGCTATGGCAAGAGTTGCTCACAGAGAGGGCTATCCTGAAATCGGACTCTACTGGGAAAAGGCTGCTTACGAAGAAGCTGAACATGCTGCAAAGTTTGCAGAGCTCCTCGGAGAAGTGGTAACCGACAGCACCAAGAAGAATCTTGAAATGAGAATCGACGCTGAAAACGGCGCTACCGCAGGCAAGTTCGACCTTGCAAAGAGAGCAAAGGCAGCTAACCTCGACGCTATCCACGACACCGTTCATGAAATGGCAAGAGACGAGGCAAGACACGGCAAGGCTTTCGAAGGCCTTCTGAAGAGATACTTCGGCTAAAGCCTAAAGATTTAAATTTCAACACTTTCAAACCGCGAATCCATTTTGATTCGCGGTTTTTTTATGCAATGCAACACAAAACCGCTATAACCATTGAAAGTTCAATAGTTATAGCGGTTTTCGTCAGCTCTTTAGCCCTGTCGCATCTCTTTTATGCGTTTTAAATTCTACATCATGCCCATTCCGCCGCCTGCAGGCATTGCAGGAGCAGGGTTTTCTTCCTTGATGTCAACGATGCCGGCCTCTGTAGTGAGGAGCATTGCGGATGCGGAAGCGGCGTTCTGAATAGCGGATCTGGTTACCTTCACAGGGTCTACGATACCTGCCTTGACCATGTCAACGTATTCTTCGGTAGCTCCGTTGAAGCCCCAGCCTTCCTTCTGGTTCTTAACCTCGGCTACTACTACGCTTCCCTCAAAGCCAGCGTTTTCTGCAATCTGTCTAACAGGCTCTTCCAGAACTCTTACGATAATCTTGGCGCCTGTCTTTGCATCGCCTTCCTGAGTCTCGGCATAAGCCGCAACTGCCGGAATAGCGTTGCACAGAGCAACTCCGCCGCCTGCTACGATGCCTTCCTCTACTGCAGCCTTTGTCGCGTTGAGAGCGTCCTCTATTCTCAGCTTTCTCTCCTTAAGCTCCGTCTCCGTAGCAGCGCCCACCTTTATAACAGCTACGCCGCCGGAGAGCTTGGCAAGTCTTTCAGCAAGCTTTTCCTTGTCGAAATCGGAATCAGTCTCTTCTATCTGCTTCTTTATTGCGCCGATTCTCGCTTCAATGTCAGCCTTTTCACCGGCTCCGCCTACGATAACGGTGTTTTCCTTGTTAACCTTAACGGTTGCTGCGCTTCCCAGAAGGTCGATGGTTGCTTCCTTAAGATCGTAGCCCACTTCCTCGCTGATTACGGTACCGCCCGTAAGGATTGCGATATCCTCCATCATGGCCTTTCTTCTGTCGCCGAATCCAGGAGCCTTTACGGCTACAACGTCCAGAACGCCTCTCAGCTTGTTGAGAACCAGCGTAGCGAGAGCTTCGCCCTCGATGTCTTCAGCTACTATGAGAAGCTTTCTTCCCTGCTTGGCAATCTGCTCCAGGATAGGGAGAAGGTCCTGAATGTTGGTGATCTTCTTATCGGTGAGGAGAATAAGCGGGTTCTCCTGAACTGCTTCCATCTTGTCGGTATCGGTTGCCATGTATGCGGACAGGTATCCTCTGTCGAACTGCATACCTTCCACAACGTCAAGCTCCGTTCCCATGGACTTGGACTCTTCTACCGTGATAACTCCGTCCTTGCCCACCTTTTCCATAGCCTCTGCAATGAGGGAGCCTATGGTCTCGTCTCCGGCGGAAACTGCAGCTACCTGAGCAATGCTTTCCTTGGTTTCAACAGGATGAGCGTTCTTTATGATTTCCTCTACCGCAACGTCTACTGCGCCCTGGATTCCCTTCTTGAGAACCATAGGGTTGGCTCCTGCGGCAAGGTTCTTGAATCCTTCTCTGATGATAGCCTGAGCGAGAAGAGTTGCCGTAGTGGTGCCGTCTCCTGCAACGTCGTTGGTCTTGGTTGCAACTTCCTTAACCAGCTGCGCTCCCATGTTCTCAACGCTGTCCTCAAGCTCTATCTCTCTTGCGATGGTCACTCCGTCGTTGGTGATGAGCGGGGAACCGTAAGACTTATTGATAAGTACGTTTCTTCCCTTAGGTCCGAGAGTGATCTTAACAGTGTCAGCTAATTTATCAACGCCTGCCTGAAGCTTTCTTCTGGCGTCCTCTCCGTAAAAAATGTCCTTTGCCATTTCAATCTGCCTCCTAACTTAAAATCCCTTAATTACTCTACAGTTGCCAGAATGTCGGCCTGGCTCATGATAGTGTACTCTTCGCCCTGGTACTTGACTTCGGTACCTGCGTATTTCGAGAAGATAACCTTCTCGCCCACCTTTACCTCCATAGGTTCGTCCTTGGTTCCCGGACCTACGGCAACTACCTCAGCCATCTGAGGCTGCTCTTTAGCGGAGCTCGTAAGAATGATTCCTCCCTGGGTCTTCTCCTCGGCTTCGACTTTCTTGATTACGACTCTGGTTCCAAGGGGTTTAATTCCAAAACTCATTTTAACTACCTCCCGATTTATGTGATGTATTTATTAACTCTTTCTGTTAGCACTCATTTCTTTCGAGTGCTAACCACAGTTTTTATTTTATGCCCTGACAGCGACAATGTCAAGAGGGTTTTTGTGAATATGAGGTGAAGTTCATCTTCTTTTTACTCTGACAAAATCCGCAGTCTCGGACAAAATCTCGGCGCTGCCCGCCGAATGCTCGCTGACAGTCCTTTTCACCGCTTCCGCATCCTCCGGAAGGCATGTCACGTCAAAGGCCACCTTATCCGTATATTCCTCTCCCGACACGGCTGCTCCGCCGGGAAGAGAAATGCTCTGGATTCTGCTGAACACCGGATACTCGACGCGGAATCTTATTACCGACATTTCCGTAACGTCGCATATTCCGGCGGCTTCAATTCCCAGACGGGCGCTCCCGGTATATGCCCTTACAAGTCCTCCCGTTCCCAGCTTTATTCCGCCGAAGTATCTGGTGACCACAAGGGCCGTGTTGGTGATTCCCTCTTTGACCAGCATCTGCACTATGGGCGCGCCGCTGGTGCCCTGAGGCTCACCGTCGTCGCTGGCCCACTGAATCTGCATCTTGTCTCCTATGACCATGGCAGGTACGTTATGAGTGGCGTCCTTGAATTCCTTCCTTATCTCAGAAAAGAACTCCTCCGCTTCCTCTCTCGTATTTACAGGTCTTACCGTCGTTATGAACTTTGATCTCTCTATTTCCTGCTCCGCTCTCGCTTCGGCAAATACCGTGCTATAAAGCTTCATATTCCGCCAGCCTCCTGTAATCCTTCTCGTTCATCTCCAACTCCAGTACAGTCCCCTTTTCACCGTAATCCGTGCTTATAACGCGGGCGTTTTCACAGAGATATGAGACTATGCCCCCTTTGTCGTAGGGGATAACCAGAGTCGTTTTCACCTTCCTGCCGTAGAGCTTTTCAAGAACAACCTCCACCAGGACGTCCATATTGATGTTTTCCTTTGCGGAGACAAATACGGTGTTGTCTCCCGCCTTTGCCGGCGGCATGCTCCCCAGCCTGTCTATCTTGTTGTAGACGATAACCCTTTCTACGGCCGATGCCCCTATGGATCTGAGCACGTCCTCGGTGACCTTCTTCTGGCTGTCGTTATCCTCAAAGGACGAATCTATGACGTGAAGTATGAGGTCGGCTCCCGCCACCTCTTCAAGGGTGGATTTAAACGCCTCCACCAGACCGTGAGGCAGCTTGCTGACAAAGCCTACGGTGTCTATGAGCACGAATTCTCTCCCCGGCTCCACCTCAACCTTCCTGTGTGCGGCGTCAAGGGTGGCGAATAGCATATCCTGCTCCTTTACGGATTTTTCCTCTTTTCCCGACAGGCTGAGAAGCCTGTTCATTATGGCCGACTTTCCCGAGTTGGTATATCCGGCGAGAGCAACTACCGGAATTTCGTTCTTCTCACGTTTTGACCGCTGAGTAGCCCGGGCCGTTTCGCTCTTTGCAAGCTCACGCCTGATGTCGTCGATACGCCTTTCTATGTGGCGGCGGTCCGTTTCAAGCTTTTTCTCTCCGGGGCCTCTCGTTCCGATTCCCGCGCCGGTCCTTGAAAGGGACTTGCCGAAGCCCGTAAGTCTGGGAAGCCTGTACCTTAGCTGAGCCAGTTCCACCTGAAGCCTGCCCTCCTTTGAGTCGGCCCGTGCGGCAAATATATCCAGGATAAGAATGGTTCTGTCTATTACCCTTACTCCTGTCGCCTCTTCAAGATTTCTTATCTGCATTCCCGCCAGCTCGTCGTTGAATATTACAACGTCCGCCTCCATGTTCTTCACCATTTCGGCAAGTTCGAGAGTCTTTCCGCTTCCTATCATGGTCGCTCTGTCGGGACGTTCCATGACCTGAACCATTCTTCCTGTGACCTCCGCTCCCGCAGCCTCCGCAAGACCTTTAAGCTCATCCATGGAGTATGTTATGTCCTCTCTCGTCTGAACTCCCACTATGATGGCCGAATACTTCAGCGTATCTATTACTTCGTTGTTATCAGTGAATTTAAGCATATTTTTCCTTATCCGTCCCATAAAACTAAGACCCGCGTTATAAATGCGCGGGCCTTAAGGAGGTTATATCCTCTTAGATTTCCACCTTGTCGATTTCTTCTCTCAGATACTCGTTGGTAATCTTGATTCTGGTTCCCTTCATTCCCAGGGATCTTGATTCGATAACGCCTGCGCTCTCAAGCTTTCTTAAAGCGTTTACGATTACGGAGCGGGTGATTCCGGACTTGTCGGCGATCTTGCTGGCTACCAGCAGACCTTCGTCTCCCTTAAGCTCCGCAAAGATTTTAATAACGGCGTCAAGCTCGGAATATGACAGTGTCTCAAGAGCCATTACCACGGCGTTCTTAAGTCTTGTTTCCTCCTCTTCCTCGAGGGCGATTCCTCTGGAAACCTCGATACCCACAACCGTCGCACTGTATTCACAGATTGCAATATCCTCATCATCAAATGCATCCTGGCTCCTTGCGAGAAGAAGAGTAGCGACTCTCTGCCCGCCGAAAACTATAGGCAGGATGGTGTGATACTTGTTATCCATGGAATAATCCTCGCCATAGATAGCCTTGATATCGGCTCCCTTAAGATTGGCCTTGGTATCGTTGATTTCAAGGAACTTTTCGTTGTACTCTTTCGGAAGTTCCAGCTTTCCGCCTACCATCTGAAGCGGCGCCTCTTCTCCCTCGTCGAATTTGGCAGACAGAACCTTGCCTCTCTTATTCAGGATGTAAACGTTGGAATCCAGGAGCTCGTTGATTATGTTACACAGTTCGTCAAAGGAAACATAACCCATAGAGCTCTGAGAAAGTACACTGTTCAGCTTTCTGATTCTAACCAATATTTTTTCGCTCATAGTTCATACCTCTTCTTTCGCCTAAATAAATCTCAATAACGTCTTTCCGCGACGGGAATATATAAAGCGGTTCTTTTCAGTCGCGCTTTTCTGTTAAAGAATGTATCTGTCCACATCATCCCTGTGAATGGTGTCGACGAACTTGCTTCTTACGTATTCCCTGTCAATTACGAGCGGTTCTCCACCGCAGTCGGGAATCTCGAAGGAGATGTCTTCCAGCAGTTTTTCCATAATGGTGTAAAGACGTCTCGCCCCGATATTTTCAGTCTGCTCATTCATAAGATACGCCATATCTGCGATTTCGTCAATAGCTTCTTCTGAAAATTCTAAATTAATTTTTTCAGTTTCCAGGAGAGCCTGGTGCTGTTTTGTAATTGCATTCTCCGGAACCGTTAGAATTTGAACGAAATCATCCTTTGATAAATTTTCAAGCTCAACTCTGATAGGGAATCGTCCCTGAAGCTCCGGAATCAGGTCCGTAGGCTTGGAGACGTGGAAAGCTCCTGCACCTATAAAGAGTATGTGGTCGGTCTTAACAGGCCCGTATTTTGTATTCACGACGCTTCCTTCGACGATAGGAAGAATATCTCTCTGAACTCCCTCTCTGGACACGTCTGCTCCGCTGGTATAGCCTGAGCCTGAAGCAATCTTATCTATCTCATCTATGAAGATTATTCCGTTCTGCTCGGCGTTTTCTATAGCCTCGTCGGTAACCTGGTCCATATCGATGAGCTTCTGAGCCTCCTGCTCTCTTAAAATTCTTCTGGCGTCCTTTACCCTTACGCGCTTTGTCTTAGTGCGCTCCGGCATCATATCTCCGAAGATATTTCCGATAGCAATACTCATACCTTCGTTGCTCATATCCAGCTGGTTTCCCTTAGGAGTGTCCACCACCTCGATTTCAACGAACTGCTCCTCCAGCTTTCCTTCTCTGAGCTGCTGACGGACCTGCTCTCTTGCCATCTCTATATCGCTCGTTACCTTCTCGTCCTTCTTTGCCTGACTTTCCTCGTAAAGCTGCTTCTGGCTCGGGTATCCGCCGCTGTTTAAAATCATGTCAAACGGATTCTTCGGCGACTTTTCTTTTTTCTTCTCTCCGCCCGGAATCATGGCCTCTACGATTTTTTCCTCAGCTATCTGGTCGGCTATGTCGTACTTTTCCTTAAGCCTGCTCTGCTTGGAAATTCTCATGGATGCCTCCACAAGGTCTCTTATCATGGAGTCAACGTCTCTTCCCACGTATCCGACCTCCGTGAACTTGGTGGCCTCCACCTTGACAAAAGGCGCGTCCATGAGCTTTGCAAGCCTTCTTGCTATTTCAGTTTTACCGCAGCCCGTAGGTCCTATCATCAAAATGTTCTTCGGGCTTATCTCTTCTCTCATCTCATCAGAGAGAAGGCTTCTTCTGTATCTGTTCCTCAGGGCGATGGCTACAGATTTCTTCGCCTCGTCCTGTCCGATTATGTATTTATCAAGCTCCGCAACTATTTCCTTCGGAGTCATACTCTTAAGCTGTGTTCCCATTTCCGGCCCCTCCTACAGTTTCTCCACGGTTATATTGTCGTTGGTATATACGCAGATGGACGCCGCAATCTTAAGGGATTCCCTTACTATGTCCTCGGCTTCCATATCCGTATGGTTAAAGAGGGCGTTGGCTGCGGAATACGCAAAGTTTCCGCCGGAACCTATTGCCACGAAATTCTGATCCGGTACTATTACCTCGCCGTTGCCGGAAACCACCAGAAGGTCGTCCTTATCCGCAACTATCATGAGGGCCTCAAGGCTTCTCATGCCCTTGTCGGATCTCCAGAGCTGAGCCAGATCCACCGCCGCCCTCTTCAGATTGCCGCCGTGCTCCTCCAGCTTCTTCTCGAATTTCTCCGTAAGGGAAAAGGCGTCGGCCACGCTTCCCGCAAAACCCGTAAGCACTCTGTCGCCGTATATTTTTTTTACTTTCTTTGCACCGTTCTTCATAATGGTGGTTTCACCCATAGTAACCTGTCCGTCGCCGCCTATAGCAATATCGTCAGGTCCTCTTCTTACAGCGCAGATAGTCGTCGCATGAAACTGAACCATCTTTTCTTTTCCTCCTTTTGAGTCGAATTCTACTTTTCTTTCACGTAATCACATTCAGGGTTGGAACAGGAAAGTCCGCCCTTTTTGCCCTTCTTTTCCACCAGAAGGCTACCGCACTTCGGACACTTCTCGTTTACAGGCTTGTACCAGTAGGACTGATCGCATTCCGGGTATCCGCTGCATCCGTAGAAAATCCTGCCCCTGCGGCTTTTGCGGACGACTATGTCCCGCCCGCACTTCGGACACTTTACATCTATCTTCTTTACCACCGGCTTGGTGTTTTTACACTCCGGATAACCGCTGCACGCGATAAAATCTCCGAACCTGCCGGTTTTAAGGACCATAGGCTTTCCACAGAGCTCGCATATCTCTCCCGTCGGCTGGTCCTCGATGGTAACCTTTTCAATGGCCTTGTCCGCCGCCTCCAGTTCCTTCTCAAAAGGTCCGTAGAAATCCCTTATGACGTTTTTCCACTGCCTCTTTCCCAGCTCGACCTCGTCAAGCCTGTCCTCCATTTCGGCAGTAAAGCCGGAATCCACTATATCCGTAAAATACTTCTCCATGAGGTCGTCCACGACGAATCCCAGGTCCGTCGGCTTTAACGCCTTCTTTTCTCTGGCGGTATACTTTCTCTCTGCCAGAGTTCCCACTATAGGGGCGTAGGTGCTCGGTCTTCCGATGTTCTTCTCCTCCAGCTCCCTGACAAGGCTTGCCTCCGTATATCTCGCCGGCGGCTGTGTAAACGCCTGCTCTCCGTCAACGGATTCCGCCTTAAGGGTTTCTCCTTCGGACAAAGGCGGCAGAATTCTGTCCTTATCCTCGTCGGCTCCCGGATTATATATCTTCTGGTAGCCGTCGAAAAGAAGAGTAGAGCCCGTAGCCCTCAGCATATAGTCGCCGCAGGCTATGTCAGCCTGAACTCCGTTAAATCTTGCCGCTGCCATCTGACTTGCCATGAACCTGTTCCAGATAAGCCTGTAAAGCCTGAACTGATCAGTGGTCAGAGAATCTTCTATGGACGACGGCTCTATGTCTATGACGCTGGGACGTATGGCCTCATGAGCGTCCTGAATATCCTTTTTCTTATTGGAAAAGAAGTTGTCGGCGCTGTACTCTGCCCCGAAGTTTTCTTTTATGTATGCCGCTGCAGCAGCCTTTGCTTCTGCTGATATTCTTACAGAGTCCGTTCTCAGGTACGTTATGAGACCGGTGGTTCCTCTTCCCTTAATGTCAACGCCCTCGTAAAGCTGCTGAGCTATGCGCATGGTCTTTCCCGTGTTGAAGCCAAGCTTGATGGACGCATCCTGCTGAAGGCTGCTGGTGGTAAAAGGCGCGTAAGGCTTTCTCACCCTCTCCTTTTCCGTAACGGAATCGACCGTAAATGTTCCGGCCTTAAGATCTGCAACAACTCTGCCGCTTTCATCTCCGTTTCCAATCTTAATTTTCTTCCCCTTATAAGTTATAAGTCTGGCGGTGAACTTTCTGCCCTTTTTAAAGGTGGCGGAAATGTTCCAGTACTCCTCAGGCACAAAAGCCTGAATTTCTCTCTCCCTGTCGCATATAAGCTTAAGAGCCGCAGACTGAACTCTTCCGGCCGAAAGACCTTTCCTTATCTTTCGCCACAAGAGCGGGCTTATCTGATATCCAACCAGCCTGTCGAGAACTCTCCTCGCCTGCTGAGCGTCAACCAGCCCCATATCTATCGGTCTCGGATGCTTTATAGCTTCCTTTATCGTATTCTTCGTTATTTCGTTAAACTCTATCCTGCACGGCTGACTCGGATCCATTCCCAGAAGAAATGCAAGATGCCACGATATAGCCTCGCCTTCACGGTCAGGGTCTGTTGCAAGGTAGACCGCGGACGCCCCTTTAGCTTCCTTTCTGAGTTCCCTGATAATGTCTCCCTTTCCCCTGATGGAAATATAGTCCGGCTCAAAATCATTCTCCACATCTATTCCCATTCTGCTCTTAGGGAGATCTCTCACGTGGCCCACAGACGCGATTACCCTGTATCTCGAACCGAGATATTTACCTATGGTCTTCGCCTTTGACGGCGATTCTACTATTACAAGCGTCTTTTTAGCTGCTGCCATTTCTCCTCCTGACTTTCCGCACAGATATTCTTCAGAGTCTGCTTTTACTGACTTTTCAACAAACCATTATTATATTAGCGGGTTCAGAATTTTGCAGCCAGAACTTTTCCCATTTCGAAAAAAATCAGGCCTTTCATCTCTAACACAGTGATTATACCACTAATTTCGGCCGCTTTTTTGTTAGTTTTGTGAACAATTTCTTCTATTGAAACTTCTCCGTTTTTTCTGACTATATTCAGCACGATCTTTTCTTCCGCTCCAAGAGACTCCTCCGCCGCCGTGTCTTCCGTAACGGGCGTAAGTCCCAGGTCAGTAATTATGTCGTCCGCAAGAATCAGCGGCGTAACTCCATCCCTTATCAGCATGTTGCATCCGTGACTCGACCGGTTGGTTATATTCCCCGGAACTGCATAGAGATTTTTCCCCTGCTCCGCGGCGTACTCGGCCGTTATGAGCGCCCCGCTTCTGTTTCCCGCCTCCACTATCACCACCGCGTCAGAAAGGCAGCTTATAATCCTGTTTCTGAGAGGGAAGAAGTACGGCCTGGGCGTCGTTCCGTCCGGATGCTCCGAAAGGATAAGATGATTCTTTTCCATCATTTTCTGCAGCTTTCCGTTGGATGCAGGATAGCATATATCTGTTCCGCAGGCCAGCACCCCGACAGTTTTTCCTCCCGCATCAACGGCTGCCCTGTGAGCGACCGTGTCAATCCCCCTTGCAAGACCGCTTATTACCGTAATCCGATTTTCCGCAAGCCTTCCCGCTATATGCTCCGCCACTTTGATTCCGTAAGCCGTACAGGAACGGCTGCCCACTACCGCCACGCACGGCCCCTCCAGAAGGTCTAAATTCCCTCTGTAATAGATTTTCTCCACTGGCGTCGTCAACTCATTCAAATCCCTGAGAAATTCTTTGTCCGCTGTAAATGCGCGCTTTGTCGCCGTTTCCATTTCTATTCCCTTTCTCTGTACTGGAGCGCCTCAGCAACGTGATAGGCTTCCACATTTTCCGCGCCGTCAATGTCAGCTATGGTTCTCGCTATTTTTCTTACCTTGAACAGCGTGCGCGGGTTAAGTTTAAGCCTTTCATATGCATTTTTCAAAAGCTCCTCTCCATCTTCTCCGGCACTGCAGAATTCACATGCGCCCGCTTCGTCAAGACCTCCGTTCAGCCTTATTCCCGTACCGTCGTACCTTCTCTTTTGCGCAATCCATGCCCGCTCCACCTTTTCTCTCATCATGTCGCTCGTCACAGTATTTTTATCGCCTAAATCCTCGTAATTAACCGGATTCAGATATATATGCATGTCTATTCTGTCGAGAACGGGTCCGGAAAGCCTGCCTCTGTACCTTCTTACTTCATCCTCCGTACATGTGCACCGGTCCGTTCCATCCCCGTAATATCCGCATTTGCAGGGATTTGTCGCGGCCACCAGCAGGCAGTCCGCCGGAAAAACGAACTTCTCTCCCCGCCTTATAAGTGATATTTCCTTCTTTTCCAGAGGAATCCGCAGCGCTTCTATGACGTCCCGCTCATATTCACCCACTTCATCGAGAAAAAGCACTCCCCTGTGAGCCAGAGTTATTTCTCCGGGAACGGGAGGATATCCTCCTCCTATGAGTCCTGCCTTTGATATAGCTGTCCCCGGACAGCGAAAAGGTCTTCCGGATGCAAATGGCCGGTCTTTCCCAAGCAATCCCGCTGCGGAGTAAATTGCTGCCGTTTCCATCAGTTCTTCTCTGTCCATGGGCATCATAATCCCCGGAATTCTCGATGCCAGCATGGTTTTTCCCGTGGCAGGGCTTCCCGTCATCAGAAGTCCGTGTCCTCCGGCAACGGCAACTGTAATGGCTCTCTTGGCCTGCTCCTGTCCTTTCACGTCACCGAAGTCTGCGGTTTCTCCATCGGAATTTCTGCACAGATATTCATGCGATACCGGCTCACGGGCTTCGGCCTCTCTAACGAGGTTTGCAACGTCTGCGGCTTCCGAAAGACTTTTCACCGGGTACACGTCTATATCGTCGAAGAGAGCCGCCTCCCGTACATTTTCTTCCGGTATTACGACCCCTTTTACCCCGTTTCTTCTGAGCTCGGCAATCATAGGCAGAATGCCGCTGCATCCCCGTACATCTCCGCCGAGAGACAGCTCTCCTATAAATGCTGTCTCTGCAAGCTTTCTGTCAAACACCTGTCCGGATGCTGAAAGAATACCCATGGCAATGGCAAGGTCAAAATGGCTTCCCCTTTTCCGTATGTAAGCCGGAGACAGATTAACTGTTATTCTCATGCCGGGGAACGTGTATCCGCTGCTCGTTACTGCCGACCTTATTCTTTCCCTCGATTCTTTTACGGCCGCATCTCCCAGTCCTACCACCGTCATGGCCGGAAGCCCTCTTGCTATATCAGTCTCTACCATTATCCTCACTCCGCTCATTCCCTTAACGGCCGCGGTAATTACTCTCGATATCATTCTCCGCCTCCTCACCTGTACACCCTCTGAATGTGACGTATCTCCACTTCGATTACATCAAGCCTGACGGAACCACAGACTCGTTCCGTCATCATCAGATAATACTCGGCACACTTTTTCATCCTGGCGAGCTTTGTGTGATCCACCGCGTCTGCCGGATATCCGAAAGTCCTTCCCGTTCTGGTTTTCACCTCCACAAATGCCATCTCCCCGTTTTTCAAAGCTATTACGTCTATTTCACCGAATCTGCATCTGAAGCCTCTTTCGAGTATTTCATATCCTTTTTCGGCGAGGTACCTGCATGCCAGATCTTCACCCGCACTGCCGATTGCTTTATTCCATCCTCCGCTTTTCAACTGTCTCCTCCCCTTTCCGTAAAAGTTTTCGGAAAGTCTATCACAGGAGGTATCTGCTGTCAATATATTACATGTATTTTTTGGTAATTTTCTATTATTTTTACTGTTTTGCCGAAAATAAAAAACGGAACTCTTTGCCTGGCAGTAAATCCGCCTTTGCATAAGTTCCGTTCTTCTTTCTTTAATTCATTTAGGACAGGAATTCCTGAACCGCTTCTCTTACAGTGTTTCCGTCGGCCTTGCCTTTCAGCTTTCCCATGACCGGACCCATAAGTTTTCCCATATTCTCTCTGCCGCCCTCTATTCCGAGCGCCGCAGCAGTCTCCTTCACGACGTCCCTGATCTCATCCATGGACATCTGCTCCGGGAGGTACTTATTCAGGACTTCTATCTCTGCGTTATAAGCTTCCGTCAGATCTGTTCTTCCCGCCTTCTCAAAGTCGGCGAGGGCATCCTTTCGCATCTTCACCTGCTTGGTCAAAATGGCGATGACGCCGGCATCATCCAGTTCTTCGCGGTTGTCTACCTCGTACTGCTTTACTGCCGCACGGGCGAGACTTATAGTATTCTTGGCGACTTCATCGTGAGCCTTCATAGCCTCCTTGAAACCCGCCATAAGCTGTTCTTTGATACTCATTAAAATCACCTCGATTTTAACTTACAGAACAAAATTAATATTTCTTAGCCTTTTTTCTGGCTGCCTCAGACTTTTTCTTTCTCTTTACGCTTGGCTTCTCGTAATGCTCTCTTTTTCTAACCTCAGCCATAACGCCGTCTCTGGCGCAAGATCTCTTAAATCTCTTAAGAGCGCTCTCAAGACTTTCATTTTCTCTGACGATTACCTGTGCCATATTCCAATTCACCTCCTGACTAACTTGAAATATGAAGCTGTGAACAGTGTCAGCCTATAACGGCAATATTATACTATTTTTCAGAGTGGCGTGCAAGGAGAAATTTTACGCAGTCTCTCCCAGATGTGTCTGACCTGAAAACCATTCATAGATTCAGGATATTTCCCTGATCCTGCTGTCCGACAGAATCTCTTCGTCGCAGGCTTTGAGAACGCCTTCGTCCGCCGCCATCACATAAAAGAATATGCCTGCGCCGTACTCGTCAAAATACTTTCCGTACACCCGGCCCTTCATCTCTACCGGCGCAAAATCCGCGCCCCTTCCGTCAAAGCCTGCCGGCGTTCCGTACTGAAGATAAGACCTGCGGAATTTATCCCTGTGGTGATACGCCCCGTTAACCGTAAGCCCGGCGTCCACCCTGGTCCAGCCGTCACTTCCCGCGTAGCTTACTCCTTCCTCAAAATCCGCAATCTCCCACTCAAAGGTCATATCCTCCCGCTCAAGTCCGAAGTCAGCCAGAACCAGATACTGAAAATCGAACTCCGGC
>DXHZ01000073.1 GCA_019113145.1 Candidatus Avanaerovorax faecigallinarum | reverse complement strand
CCAGTCCCACGTGGAACTTGTTCGTCGGCTTTGCGACTTTTCCCAGAATCATAAATCCGACGAGGGCCACAAGCATTGTCGCCGATGTGGAGATGCACTCTTTGTCGATGGCGAAGACCTGACCGAACACCACCAGCGAGCTGACGCTGACGAAGGTAGTAAGGCCGGCAGGCGAGGCCATTTTGAACACGTTGCCCAGGAAGCTTCCCTTTATCAGATTGGAGTTAGGCTCCAGGGATATAACGAACGAAGGAATTCCTATGGTGAACATGCTTATAAGGGTTATCTGTGACGGCGTCAGCGGATAAGAGAGCACGCTTATCACAGAGAACAAAGCCAGCAGCAGGGAGAATATATTCTTCGTCAGATACAGGGTCGCCGATTTCTGTATGTTGTTTACGACCCTTCTTCCTTCTGCTACTACTGACGGCATTTTGGAAAAGTCTGAGTCCATGAGCACCAGCTGCGCCGCGTTAGAAGCCGCTTCACTTCCCGACGCCATCGCGACGGAGCAGTCCGCATCGCGGAGAGCCAGTATGTCATTTACTCCGTCTCCCGTCATTCCCACGGTTTTTCCCTGACTCTTAAGGGCTTTTACGAACATTCTCTTCTGTTCAGGGGTAACTCTGCCGAATACGGTGTATCTTTCCACCGCCTCGTATATGGCCCGTTCGGTCACCAGCTGGCGGGCGTCAACATAGTGCTCCGCTCCTGCGATTCCCGCTTCAAGAGCCACATTGGATACGGTCACCGGGTTGTCTCCCGATATTACCTTTATGTCCACGCCGTTGTCGGCGAAAAATCCGAATGTCTCCTTTGCCGATTTTCTGATAGGGTTGGTGAGGAATACCAGGGCTATGAGCTCGGCGTGAGTCGACAAAGGCTGCCCCTGAGGCACTTCTCCCACTTCGGCAAAAGCAAGAACTCTGTACCCCTGCTCACCCATGCCGTTTACATATTCCGCGTATCTGTCAAAGCTTTCCCTGAGAACGAACTCGGGAGCTCCCAGCACGTAATTTCCGTCGTCGTAGCTTGCTCCGCAGTATTTGTACTTCGAGGAAAACGGACACACGGTCCGGGCCGTTCTTCCCGTTCTCTCTCCGAAATAGTTCTGAAGAGCCGCCATGGTTATGTTGTCCTTGCTCTGCTGCTGAACCAGGTCGCCTATCATTCGCGCCACGTTTGCCTCGCTTGTTACGTCGTGAGCCAGACGGAAGCCTTCCACTTTCATCTCGTTTTCCGTAATGGTTCCCGTCTTGTCCACACAGAGAACGTCTACTCTTGCAAGGGTTTCTATACACTTCATGTTCTGAACCAGAACGTCGCGACGGGCAAGGCGTACTGCGCTGACCACCATGGCTATGCTGGCGGTCATGTAAAGTCCTTCGGGAATCATTCCGAGAACCGCGGCGACCATTGAGATTACGCTGTCTCTGAAGCCGCCCTCAAGGACGAACCATTCCTGAACCAGCAGGATCGCACCTACCGGAATTATGATTATACCTATCACCCTGACCATTTTGTCCAGGGATTTTATCATCTCCGACTCCTCGGTTTTCTTGTCTTTCGTAGCCTCCAAAGTGAGCTTCGCTATGTACGAGTCCCTTCCCACCGCAGTGAGCACGGCAAGACACTCTCCCGATACCACAAAGCTTCCCGAAAGCAGGCTGTCCCCGGGAGCCTTTGTTATCTCGTCGGACTCACCGGTTATGAGCGCTTCGTTGGCCTGAACGCTTCCCTCTATGACCTCAGCGTCAGCCGGAATCTGGTTTCCCGCTCTCAGAACGATAACGTCTCCCAGAACCAGCTTCTCCACTGCGATTTCTATTTCGGCCCCGTCCCTGATGACATGACTTTTCGGCATTTTCATCAGCTTCAGGTTGTCGAGAGTCCTCTTTGACCTTATCTCCTGAATTATACCTATGGCCGTGTTCGCAAAGACGATGAGCATAAACGTGAGATCTTTAAATGAACCCACTATCACCAGAAGCACCGCAAGCACGGTGAAAATCAGGTTGAAGTATGTAAAAACGTTTTCTTTTACTATTTCCTTTACCGTCATGGTGGACGAATTCGCCTGGGCGTTATCGAGACCCTGACGAGCCCTTTCTTCAGCTTCTCTGCCGGTTAATCCCTGCATTATTCTTTAATCTCTCCTTTTAACTGTGTATACATACATATTTTATTCTAACATACCTCGGGCAAATGTCACTTAAAATAATAAAAAAACATCCCGAAAAAATTTTCTTAAAATAAAACATTTTTTCGTGCGTTCAGATTGTTGACTACTTTTTATCAAAGTGTTATATTTTAGATGTTGGGGCGGTTTTTTACTCAGTTCCGCCCGGTGCTTTGCGCCCGCCGGTTTTAGTCGGGGCAGAGGCGATAATTTTGCTTAATAAAAAGAGAAAAGAGGAGATCGAAATGGCAAATTTAGTACAGCAGTACATTGAGATTGCTAAGAAGAGAAATCCGGGCGAGCCGGAATTCCTGCAGACCGTTGAGGAAGTTCTCACTTCCATCGAACCGGTTCTTGAGGCTCATCCTGAGTATGTTGAGTCAGGCCTCGTTGAAAGACTTATCGAGCCTGAAAGAGGAATCAGCTTCAGAGTTCCATGGGTTGACGACAACGGCAAGGTTCAGGTTAACAGAGGTTACAGATACGAATTCAACAGCGCTATCGGACCTTACAAAGGCGGCCTGAGATTTGCACCTAACGTATATCCCGGAATCATCAAGTTCCTCGGATTTGAGCAGATTTTCAAGAACAGCCTTACCGGTCTTCCAATCGGCGGCGGCAAAGGCGGCGCTGACTTTGACCCTAACGGAAAATCCGATGCAGAAATCATGAGATTCTGCCAGTCCTTCATGACCGAGCTCTACAGACACATCGGACCTCATACCGACGTTCCTGCAGGAGACCTTGGCGTAGGCGCAAGAGAAATCGGATACCTCTTTGGACAGTATAAGAGACTTACCAACAGATACGAAGGCGTTCTCACCGGTAAGGGACTCGCTTACGGCGGACTCGCAGGCAGAACCGAAGCTACCGGTTACGGTATCGTATTCTTTGCAAGAGAAATGCTGAAACACTGCGGCGAAGAGCTTAAGGGCAAGACCGTTGCAGTTTCCGGTTTCGGTAACGTAGCATGGGGAACCGTTCAGAAGCTGAACCAGCTTGGAGCCAAGGTTATCACCATTTCCGGACCTGACGGATACATCTACGATCCTAACGGCGTTTCCGGCGAGAAAGAAGCTTACATGCTCGAGCTCAGATCCTCCGGAAAGAACATCTGCGCACCTTACGCAGACAAGTTCCCTGGAAGCGAATTCCATGCAGGCAAGAAGCCTTGGGAAGTTAAGGCTGACCTCTACATCCCTTGCGCTACTCAGAACGAAATCCGCATCGAAGACGCCAAGGCAATGGTTGCCAACGGCTGCAAGTACCTCTGCGAAGGCGCCAACATGCCTACCACTAACGACGCTATCGAATACCTCAAGGAAAACGGCGTTGTTATCGGACCTTCCAAGGCTGCTAACGCAGGCGGCGTAGCATGCTCCTGCATCGAAATGGGACAGAACGCAGGTCACACTGTATTCTCACCTGAGCAGGTTTACGAGCAGCTTGAAACCATCATGGTTAACATTCACAAGCATTCTGCAGAAGCTTCCGAGAAGTACGGCCTCGGCTACGACCTGGTAGCAGGAGCTAACATCGCAGGCTTCGAAAAGGTTGCAGAAGCTATGATGGCTCAGGGCATTGTATAAACCCACGATTTGGCTTAATACGTATATTGAAGGCCTCCGGTTTTTTCCGGGGGTCTTTCTTTGCCTGCCTTTGTATGGCGGGCGCCTTTTGTCTGCCGGGCAGGCGGGCATGGTGTGGTTTTTTTAGGGGAGGAATGCGGGCCGTTAGACTTTTTTCGCGCAAAACCGCGATTCGGTTGAATGAAATTCAACCGTTTAAAGTGTTATCCTGATTCTGGTTTACTTTTTCTGCTTTCTGACCTTCATATGAGCTAAAATTCCTTCATGCTTTTCAACCGAATCGGGTGAAACCCCGACGCGAGGTAGAAAATCATTCAACCGAATCGGGAAATCCTGTTGGAATGTTTTAACTCGCAGCTGAATAGTGTAGTCTCATCTCGGTTTTCGAGCAGTTGCTTTAGCCTGTAACTCAGAATTGTTCTTTTAGATAAAATTTGGAATGTAAAACACTTTTTTGATTGACATTGCACTTTTTCGATGGTACCATGAGACTTACACGAGGTATTGCAGAGATTGATGTTTAGGGAGGATGGGAAATGACTAACAATAGATCCAGAGTCATCCTATTCATGTGGATGCTTCTGATTTGTGGCATAGTTATAGATATGGCTGTTATCACATTTAATTTCCATTTATCGTTGTATATTGTGCTATATCTAATAATCGGGACACTTAATTTCTACATTATCAATGAGTCTGGTATGAATGCAACTGAAAGAAGTCGTGCAAAATTAATACTGAACTCTTACACTGGTTTTCTTATCGCTGTCATATCAGTATGCCTAATTAATACATGGACCGGCTGGTTTCAAATCAGCTATTCACACCGAATAACCGGAGTTCTTGCTTTGCCGATTTTTTTGATAGAAATAAGCTTTTTATTAAAATCAGGCAAAAGGAAGGGATAACTAATCTACGTTTCAATCTACGTATATTAACCTAATTCCCTGATTATCTATATTGAATCGATATTCTCTGCAAAATATCAACAAGGCATTTGTCGATTTTTTATCAGCAAAAAAGATGTACGGTCAAGTTTTCCGAGGGTTAAAGCCGGATTATCTTGACCTTTTATTATCCAATATTTTTTTGTCCTATAGCCATAGATTCGGAGCTCGCACCGATTAGAAAGCATGTGCCGCCTGCATACCACAGTGATTAAAGACCTCCGTTTTTTCCAAGGGTCTTTCTTTGTCTGCCGGGCAGTAGTCATCGTGATCTTACGGCGGTCTTTGACCTGAAGAAAGTTTTTCCTGTACTGTGTCAAGGTGATTTTTGACATTTATCCGCTGTTAAACAGAAAAGGTCAAGAAATCCGGGCTTTACACTCCGGTTTTTCTTGACCTTTTAATTATCTAGTATAGTTTTTGTAAAAATTCGCCTTGACAAAAGCGGGCGAACGGGATATTTCTGTCAAATGACCCAGTCTCAATCCCAATTTCAATCCAGTCTCGACACCAATCTGCCAAACAGCCCGAGCCTAGTCCTCTAAATCCTCTTCGGCCCAGTTATCGTTGGTCCATTCCTGGCTCGGCCAGTCCTCGTCAACGAATATCTTCTTCATAACACGATCCAGTCCGATTACGAGAGTGGTTCCCGTAACGATACCGATTCCCAGTATCATAAGGCTGGCTTTGGCGGCCTTGGACATGCCGCACTTCTCTTCACACTGTTTTCTTCTGCTCATCTGCTCCTCCTTGCCGGACGGCTTACTTCGCGTCTACGTTCTTATAGGTTCTGGTGTTAACGTACTCGACAATCAGATTGGCGGCCTGCTCCATGGAAATGTAGCTGCTGTTTATGGCCAGATTGTAGTTGGTGAACTCGCCCCACTTCTGGGAAGTGTGGTAGTTGTAGTAGTTGGCGCGGGCTTTGTCGTAGTCTTTTACGTACTTTTCAGCCTTTGCGGCGTCGTCGCCGTAAAGCTCCACGCTTCTCTTCACTCTGTCCTCAAACTCTCCGTAAATGAAGATGTTGGTTACTCCCGGAAGGTCTTTAAGCACGTAATCTGCGCAACGTCCTATGATTACGCCTTCGTTGGTCTCGCCTATCTGCCTGATTATATCAAACTGTGTTATGAAAAGCTTCTCGTTTACGGAAACCGGCTCTGCCGATATTCCTTCACCGAAATTCATTGCAGAAGCGAGACTGTATGAAAAGCTGCTCTTGGCCCTGAGCTCCGCAGTCTCTACAACTTCCTTGGAAAGTCCGCTCTGCTCCACCGCCATATCGATTATCTCCTTATCGTAGAAAGGAACTCCCAGCTTCTCTGCGACCAGCTTGCCGATGATTCTTCCGCCGCTGCCGTACTCTCTGCTTATGGTAATTAGCTTTCTCATATTAAACACCTCAATTCATTGTCGTTAACCTTGCAGGCTTTAATTTAATAAATTATACCACAAAATCCGCGAAAACGCACGCAGTTTCTGAAAAGGGCCACGCAGCGCAGGCCGCGGAACCCTGAAAAAGCCTTATTCCTCGAACTGGGAATTGTAAAGTCCGGCGTAGAAGCCGCCCTTTGCGAGAAGTTCTTTGTGGTTTCCCTGCTCGATTATATCTCCGTCCTTCATGACCAGAATCATGTCGGCGTTCACTATGGTGGAAAGCCTGTGAGCTATGATGAAGCTTGTTCTTCCCTCCATTAGGTTGTCCATGGCCTTCTGGATTCTCTCCTCCGTTCTGGTGTCCACCGACGATGTTGCCTCGTCCAGAATGAGAACCCGGTTGTCGGCAAGGATTGCTCTGGCTATAGTGAGAAGCTGCTTCTGACCCTGGGACACGTTGGAGGCGTCCTCGTTGAGCACCATGTCGTAGCCGCCCGGCAGAGTCCTTATGAAGTGGTCTGCATATGCGGCCTTTGCGGCAGCCACCACCTCTTCATCGGTAGCGTCAAGGCGACCGTACCTGATATTCTCACGAATAGTTCCGTTAAACAGCCACGTGTCCTGAAGAACCATTCCGAAGTTCTCGCGAAGTTCGTGACGGTCAAACTCTCTTATGTCGTGGCCGTCCAGCTTTATGCTGCCGCTGTTCACGTCGTAAAAACGCATGAGAAGCTTTACCATGGTGGTCTTGCCGGCTCCCGTAGGGCCTACGATTGCAATCTTCTGTCCCGGCTTAACCTTCACGCTGAAGTCTTTGATGATAACCTGCTCAGGGTCGTAGCCGAAGCGGACGTGGTCGAATTCCACCGCGCCTTCAGGCTCCTCCACATGCACCGGATTTTCGGGACGCTGAACCTCTTCCTCTTCTCCCAGAAACTCGAATACCCTTTCAGCGGCGGCCATCATGGACTGAACCTGATTTATGACCTGAGCAATCTGCTGCATGGGCTGGGTGAAGCTTTTGACGTACTGAATGAACGCCTGAATATCTCCGACTCCTATGGCGCCGCGGATTGCCAGCATTCCGCCGGAAATTGCAACTCCCGCATATCCCATATTCCCCACAAATATCATCAGCGGGTGCATGATTCCCGAGAGGAACTGGGACTTTCTCGCCGACCTGTAGAGGACTCCGTTGGTCTCGTCAAAGTCTGCTATCGTGTCCTCTTCCTTGTTGAAGGCCTTTATAACAAGCTGTCCGGCGTAAGTCTCCTCAACTATACCGTTTATGGTTCCCAGATATCTCTGCTGGGTTCTGAAGTGCTTCTGAGAGAACTTCACAACCACCGACATTATGACGGCTGAAACCGGTACTACCACGACCGCTATGAGAGTCATCAGCGGCGATATTGTCAGCATCATCACCAGAGTTCCTATGATAGTGCATGTGGACGTTATTATCTGGGTCACGCTCTGGTTAAGTCCCATGCCCAGAGTGTCCACGTCGTTGGTGATTCTGGAAAGAACCTCTCCGTAAGGTCTGCTCTCAAAATACTTCATCGGCATTCTGTTTATCTTTTCGGAGATTTCCCTTCTCATGCGGTAGCATATCTTCTGGGTTACTCCCGACATTATCCAGCCCTGAACGAAGGAGAACACGCTGCTGACAACGTAAAGAGCCAGAGTGCAGAGAAGTATGAATGCTATTTTGTCAAAGTCTATTCCTCCGGTTCCCCCTATTTTCCTCATGAGACCTTCGGCAAGCTCGGTGGTGGCCTTACCCATCACCTTAGGGCCTGCGACAGAAAATACAGTGGAGCATGCCGCGAATACCATTACCACAAAGACCGCAATCTTGTAGCCGCCCATGTACTCCAGCATCTGGCGGAAGGATTTTCCGAAGTTCTTTGCCTTTTCGCCGCCGACCATTCCGCCCATGGGGCCTCTTCCCATAGGGCCGCGATGAGGTCTGTGTCCGTGTCTCGTCTCGCTACTCATCAGATCCTTCCTCCTTTCCCTCTTCAATTCCCAGCTCCTCGTCGGAAAGCTGAGACCTTGCTATCTGTCTGTACGTATCGCAGGTTCTGAGAAGCTCTTCGTGAGTTCCCTTGCCCGCTATTTCACCGTCGTCCAGCACAAGTATCTGGTCCGCGTGAAGTATGGTGCTTATTCTCTGAGCCACTATTATCACGGTGGAATCCTTCACGTTATCAGCAAGGGCCTTTCTCAGAGCCGCATCGGTTTTCATATCCAGAGCCGAAAAGCTGTCGTCAAAGACGTATATCTTAGGATTCTTTGCTATGGCTCTCGCTATGGCAAGCCTCTGCTTCTGTCCTCCGGATACGTTGCTTCCTCCCTGGGCCACGAAGCTGTCGTACTTATCGTCCTTTTCCTCGACAAAGTCCGCAGCCTGCGCGATTTCGGCGGCCTTCTCCACCTCCGCATCGCTGGCGTCGTGGTTTCCGAATCTTATGTTAGACGCTATGGTTCCGGAAAACAGCACGCCCTTCTGGGGCACGAAACCTATCTCGTCCCTTAATGTCTTAAGATCCATATCCCTGACGTCTACTCCGTCTATCAGTATCTCTCCTCCCGTAACGTCGTAGAATCTCGGAAGCAGATTTATGAGTGTGCTCTTTCCCGCGCCCGTGCTTCCTATTATCGCGGTGGTCTGTCCCGGCTTCGCGGTGAAGTTAATATCGTGTATGCAGTCGTCGTCTGCTCCCGGATATCTGAAGCTTACGTTGTTAAAGGTGACTTCACCCTTTGGCGACTCGATAACCGCAGGCTTTTCGGGATTCTCTATGGACGATTTTGTCCTGAGAACCTCATCGATTCTCTCCGCCGCAACTCCCGCTCTCGGAAGCATTATGGACATAGCCGTCAGCATGAGGAAGGACATGACTATCTGCATGGAGTATGTGATAAATGCCGTCATGGCGCCTACCTGAAGAGTTCCGTCGTCTATTTCGTGAGCGGACACCCACGTAATTCCAAGGATAAGGCAGTACATTATGAGCATCATGCCCGGCATCATAAAGGTCATCACTCTGTTTGTGAAAAGCTGGGTTTTCTTAAGGTCCGTGTTGGCCTTGTCAAAGCGCGCTTCTTCCGTCTTTTCCCTGCCGAACGCCCTTATTACGGAAAGACCGGTGAGGATTTCTCTCGCCACAAGATTGAGAGCGTCCACCATCTTCTGCATTATCTTGAACTTAGGCATTGCAACGGCCACGAGAACGAGTATGAAGCCCACCAGGACCAGAACGCCCAGGGCGATAATCCAGCCCATGTCCGCGCCTGTATGGTATACCTTGTAGATACCGCCCACTCCCATGATTGGAGCGTAGAGCACCAGCCTCAGAATCATTATGGTGACCATTACCACCTGCTGAATATCGTTGGTGCTTCTGGTAATCAGGGAAGCCGTGGAGAACTTGTCCATTTCGGTGTTCGAATAGCTCATTACGTTTCTGAATACCTTTGACCTGAGGTCGCGGCCTACGCCTGCGCCGACTCCCGACGCCAGATACGCGACGGCGATTCCTACGGCCAGCATGGCAAGAGCAAGGATAAACAGCTTAAAGCCCGTGCTCCAGAGGTAGTCCATCTGAACGTCGTCAACGTCCATTCCCGCCGCGCTCATGCAGTCTCTGGCGTATGCTATACCCATGGACGAAAGCGTTTCGCTTCCTATCTTCTCTACGGTCTCCTCCATAGACACCCTGGAATCGTCAAGGGACTCCTCGCTCATCATTCCGCTGTCTATGAGGCGCGCCATTATAGGGCGCATATCCACGTATGTCGTAATCTGGCCCTCTTCGTCCTCGGCCTCAAAAGTCTTTACATCCATGTGTATGAGCTGACCCATCTCTTCTACAGACATATCGTCTATTTCAGATGCGTAAGGGGCCATGGCGGGATCGGCGCTTACTGCGGATTTCACCGTTTCTCTGAACCGCTCCACGCTCATATGCCCCAGCTGGTATGTCATTACTATCGAAGTGAGCAGCTCCTCGTCTATTTCGTCCAGCCTTTCTTCGTCGGTTACGTTGAGGACATATATATCTCCGTCCTTATCATAGATTTCCGACCAGGTCTCTTTTTCGCCGTCTGTCATAAACACCTGAGCCTCGCCGTACTCGTCTGCCGTTATCTTCTCCGGCACGATGTGCTCCACTCCGCTGTTCTGTATGCCTACGTCTATAATGTCCGACGTAATCTGCGGCATGGTCAGGTCGCAGTAAGCCTGTCCTATCAGCAGGAGGAAAATGAGCGCTACGCTTTTCCAGTACGGTCCGAGATTTTTAATTATCTTCGTCATCTGCCAATCACCCTCTTTCCTCAAGCTCTTCTTTCATTTTTTTCATTTCTTCGTCTGTGTAAGCTATGAAAAGATTGAGATTTCTTATGAGTTCTGCAGAACGTTCGTCTCCCATTCTTTCAAATATACGATTTCCCAACTCTGCCAGATTGCTCTCGCATTCGGCAAAAAGCTTTCCTCCCTTTTCTGTCATGGCAACGAAAGTGCTTCGTCTGTCAGCAGTATCAACAGTCCGTCTGACAAGGCCTTTATCTTCCATATGGCCTATCAGTCTGGATACTCCCGGCGCCGGAATCTCCATTTCAGTTACCACCTGAGAGACTTTGACATTTTCATTTCTCTCAGAGCATACGCTTATAGCCTTAAGCGCGTGATGTTCCATAAGTGTTATACCCGACAGTACGCCTGATAATTTAAGCTTCTTGAAGCTCATCATTGCATCGTAGAATTCTCGTCTGTAGTTTCCCATGCGTGTTCTCCCACATAAATCATAGCCTGGACAATAATTAACATTGTTATCTATTTACATTGTGATATATTATCACTGTTCATTTTATATGTCAATGAAGGTTCTGTGAAAAATAAGAAGCTGCGGGCCACGCCACGCGAACTGCGCACTTTGGCCCACAGCAAACTTCTGCTTCACGTATTTATATATTTTACCCCTTTTTATTACCTCTTCACTATCCTGTAATAGGTTCGGGACGTGAAGATATAGACTATCACATACATCGCTGCGAAGACCAGATAGCACACGGCCGTGGCGATAAGGTACAGCTTTACGTTTGTGAAGTTGAGAACGGCAAGCAGGTCTTTCAGTATGGGGAAAGCCACCGCCGTATGTATGCCCGCCGTAACGAGAGGCAGGAAGAAGACGGTTAAAACCTGGGACCTTATGGAGCTTTTCACCTCCGACCGGCTCAAGCCCACCTTCTGCATTATCTCGAATCTGCCTTTGTCTTCGTATCCTTCCGAAATCTGCTTGTAGTAGATTATGAGAACCGTCGCCATGATGAAGAGCGCTCCCAGGAACACGCCTATGAAGAAGAATCCTCCGTAGAGTCCGATGAAGCCGATCCGGCCTTCTGCTTTTGATTCGGAAAGACCTATCGTCGACATATCGTTATAGAACTCTATCTGTTCCTCTTCAGACGCATCGGTGTTAAATCCGTAGTAATGCCTGATTTCGCTTCCGGCATCGCCGTAAATACCGCGCTGATATTCGTAGAGCTCTTCGATCACGTCCATGTCCCCTGTCACTACAAAGTAGGTGTTTGCAACGTTGGCTGCGGTGATACCGTTACCCATGAATTCGTCTACGGTTTCTTTCACGCTGAATGTTTCGTCTCCGACTTTCATTTCGGAATAGCCGTAATCGTCTCTGTTGGCGTATACCAGTACTTCACCGTTTTCAAGAGATTCGTTCTCGCCCATGGAAGCGTTATAATCCTCTAAGGGAACGAACACCAGACCCGCCACTTTTCCTACACGATTCAGATTTCCTGTGTCGTCTACTGCGGTGAACTCATCTCCGTCCTGGATTGCCGAAAATGACAGAAATCTGTAATCCATCTCGTCTTTTACGGAAATTCCTTCTTCCCTCTGCAGGGCTTTGACGTCTTCGATAGCATCATCGTCGATCCCGTAAAAACCGTAAAGGGAAAGATCGTTCGGATACCTTGCCGCAAGGGTATCGTTCATACCGACCATCATAGATGAAGTGGTGGAAATCATGACGAGAACCATGGTGGACAGTATGCAGATGTTAGCAAGGCCTGCCGCGTTCTGCTTCATCCTGTATATCATTCCGGAGACGCTTATGAAGTGATTTTTCTTATAGTAGAACCTCTTGTTCTTCCTGAGAGCTTTGAGAAGGGCTATGCTCCCGGCCGTAAACAGAAGGTACGTTCCGATTATCACGCATATTGCAGCGACGAAGAAGAGTATGAACGCCTCCAGCGGATTTTTCGTCGTCAGCGCGATGTAGTAGCCCGCTCCGAGAAAAAGCGCCCCGAGAACGGCCATTACAATCTTCGTCTTAGGTTCTTTCTCTCCTTCGCCGGAAGCCCTGATAAGCTCTATAGGCTTTGCAAGGCTTATCTGACGAACAGAATTCAGGAAGATGAGAAAGAATATGACGGCAAAAAGTGTTATCGCTTTAAATATCACATCTGCCGAAACGAAAAATCCCAGAGGAACGCTCGCTTCCATTATCTTCAGGAAGAACATATACATAACCTTATCCAGAGCGATTCCAAGAATCAGTCCCGCGCCTATGGAAACAGCCGCCGTTATCAGGCTTTCCCAGCCCATGGTCACGGCGATGTGAAGCTTTTCCATTCCGAGAATGTTATAAAGGCCGAACTCCCTCTTTCGTCTCTTTATGATGAAACTGCTGGTGTAGAACAGGAATATCACCGAAAATATTGCGACTATCCACGTCCCCAGATTCAGCATGTACGTCAGAGGCTCTGCGCCCATCATGTCCGTAAGGCCGGGATTTACGGCAAGAGAGCAGATTATGTAGTACATAGCTACAGTTATTATGGAGCTTATCATGTACGGCACGTAGGTTTTGCCGTTTTTCCTTATGTTTCCTGCGGCCAGCTTCGGAAAGAATCCCTTAGTCATCGTCCTCACCGCCCGTCATTATCAGGGTCAGGGAATCGGATATCTTCTGATACATCTGATCCACCGTGCTGTTTCCCCTGTAAATCTGATGGAACACTCTGCCGTCTTTGATGAACATGACGCGGCCCGCATGGCTGGCGGCTTTGACGGAGTGAGTAACCATGAGAATCGTCTGACCGTCTCTGTTTATCTCGTTAAACACCTTGAGAAGTCCGTCGGTGGAACGTGAATCGAGGGCCCCCGTCGGTTCATCGGCCAGTATGAGCTTCGGCCCCGTTATGAGAGCCCTGGCAACGGCAGTCCGCTGTTTCTGTCCGCCCGACACCTCGTAAGGATATTTCTCAAGAATGTCCGCTATGCCCAGCTTTGCCGCAACGGGCGCAAGCTTTCTCTTCATCTCCCTGTATTCGCTGCCCTTTAAAACCATAGGCAGGAAGATGTTGTCCTGAATCGAAAAGGTGTCCAGCAGGTTGAAGTCCTGAAAGACGAATCCCAGATTGTCCCGGCGGAATGCCGAAATTTCTCTGTCGCTTACCGACGACAGCCGCCTGCCGTCAAGGATAACCTCTCCCCTCGTCGGCCGGTCCAAAGCCGCAAGAATGTTTAAAAGGGTGGTTTTTCCCGATCCCGACTCTCCCATAATGGCGACGTATTCACCCTGCTCCACGGAAAAGGACACGTCGGACAAAGCCTGCACTTTGGCTCCGCCGAACCGGGTCGTATAGATTTTCTGAAGGCTTTTCGCCTCTAATATAGCCATATCCCATGACCTCCTTCTTTTCTGATTACGTCCCCATTATACGAAAACGGCCGAAACGCCGAAATCGAATCCGGTGACATTTCAGCCGTTTTATGTGACATTTTTGTAAGGT
>DXHZ01000072.1 GCA_019113145.1 Candidatus Avanaerovorax faecigallinarum | reverse complement strand
GCTCGTAATGGATGAAACTCTGGGAGCCATAGAGGCGGGACTTTTAGATGAGAAGGTTGTAATCGATTTTCTTAAGAACAAGCCTGAGCATCTTGAGGTGGTTCTTACGGGAAGATATCCGTCCGATGAGCTCGTAGAGCTTGCTGACTACGTTTCCAGAATCGATAAGGTTAAGCATCCTTACGACAGAGGCATTAAAGCCAGAAAGGGTATAGAGGCGTAAAAATGGCAGAATCCAGTCTGGGATATAAGCTGAGAGTGCTCAGAAAAGCCAGCTTCGGCAAATTTTTTGACGTGGTTAAAACCGCAAGCGAAAGATCCGGAAAAAGCAGGATTTCATGTATGACGGATATGATAGGATGCATGAAAAAATACGGAGCGGGCTATTACGATTATATTATTTTTCAGTTCTACAATCTGACTCCGGCGCAGAGAGACACGTATCTTACCAGATTCAGAAGCAAAAAACTGATAATGCAGTATAACGACGAAAGTTATGCTCACATATTTGACAATAAGAACGAGTTCAATAAGGTCTTTAAGGATTACATCGGAAGAAAATTCGTAGATATGGAGAGCAATTCCGATGAAGAAATCCTCGAATACATATCTTCAACAGGAAGAATCTTTGCCAAGATGAAGGATCTGACCTGCGGCCACGGAGCCGAGATAATCGATACCTCCGACTTTGAAAGCAGCGAAGCGGTTTTAAAGTATGCGAGAGAAAAGAACTTCGGAACTCTTGAGGATATCATAGAGAATCATCCTGCCCTTGCAGAGATGTATCCGTGCTCCGTCAACACCATGAGAATGATTACCCTTATAGGCGATGACGGTAAGCCTCATCTCATATATGCAGTGCAGAAATTCGGCAACAACGGAAGAATCGTCGATAATTACGGCCTTCACGGTCCTGTCGACCTTGAAACCGGCGAATTTCTATTTCCGGCTCATCCGGGCGAGACTACGGCAGACGAGCTGTTCACGGTACATCCGTATACGGGTAAGCAGATAGTAGGTTTCGTGACGCCGATGTTTAAAGAGGCGAAGGAGATGGTTCTTAAGGCAGCAATGGTGGTTCCACAGATGAGATATGTGGGGTGGGACGTTGCCGTAACGCCGAACGGCCCTGCCATAATAGAAGGAAACAACTACTGCGCTCACGATTTCTGGCAGCTTCCGGGCCAGACCCCTGGCGGAATCGGAATTATCCCCGAGCTTATGAAGATAGTTCCAAGCTTTAAATACAGATAGTTTTAAACGGAGGTTTTTAAATGGGAAAACTCAGGTTTGCCATAGCTCTTACAGCGGCCAAGCTGTCTGTTATAGCGCTTAAAATTACTAAGAGAAACGGAACCAACTTTCCTGGCGTGGTGGCAATCAGAATCTGTCCGGACTTCCTGAAATATATTAACAGACCGGAGAAAATCATAGCGGTTACGGGAACCAACGGGAAGACTACCGTCTCCAATCTTCTTAGAGACGTTCTTGCTCAGGCGGGTAAAACAGTTTTAAACAACGGCCTCGGCTCAAATATTGCCTCCGGAATCGCCACATGTCTCATTTCCGGCGTAAACATCTTCAACAGGGAAAAATACAGCTCCGCAGTTCTCGAAGTGGACGAAAGGTCGGCTCTTCGCATATTCCCGTACGTAAAGCCGGACTGGATGATTGTAACAAACCTTTCCAGAGACTCCATAATGAGAAACGCGCATCCGGAGTATATAAGGAAAATCCTTGAGGATAACATTCCTCCGGAAACGAAGCTTATTCTCAACGCCGACGATCTTCTATCGGCCGGTATTGCGCCAGAGAATGAGAGAGTGTATTTCGGCATAGAGAAAATGGACGGAGACGGAACAGAAAGCTCTAATCTCATAAACGACATGCAGATATGTCCTCGCTGCCATACGAAACTCAAATACGAGTATGTCAGGTATAGCAGCATCGGAAAAGCCTACTGTCCGAACTGTGATTTCAGATCTCCGGAGTACGATTATGCGGCGTACAACGTCGACGTAAAATCGATGTCCATGGACATGAGAGCCGGAGACGAAACGGAGCATTTCGATCTGATGAATGAAGGAACATTCAACATATACAATCAGGTTACCGTTATAACTGCTATGCACCAGTTCGGATACAGCCTTTCGGAAGTCAAAGGCTTCATGTCAAAGGTAGATATTGTAAAGACCAGATACAACGTGACCGAGCGCGGTGACAAGACTGTCACCATGCTTCTTTCAAAAGACAAGAACGCTTATGCCGGTTCAAGGGTTTTCGAATACATCGCGTCCCAGCCGGGCGACAAGGAAGTGATTCTCATGATGAACTGCCTGGGCGACGTGAAGCACTGGTCAGAAAACACCTGCTGGCTTTATGACTGTGATTTCGAGTTTTTAAACGGTCACGGAATAAAACACATAATCGTTACCGGACCGAGGGAGAAGGACTACAAGCTGAGACTGCTGATGGCAGGAGTTCCTGAAGACATTATATCCGCATGCGAGACGGAAACAGACGCGCCGGGACTTTTGAAGCTCTTTGAAAACGACAATATCTATATTCTTTACGGCACGGATTCCATCGCTCTTGCCGGAAAAGTAAAGGCCGGCGTCATTGCGGCTATCGGAGAGGAGGGGACAAAATGAGAGTAGAGGTTTTGTTTCCTGAAATTGCAAATCTGTACGGCGAACTGGGCAATATACGGTATCTTGAAAAATCCGTCCCGGATATTTATGTAAAAGAGACTTCCGTAAACGAAAAACCTGCATTTCTCGACTCCAACGAAGAAAGTTTCGACCTGGTGTACATGGGAACCATGAGCGAAAGTTCTCAGCTTCTCGTTATGGAAAAGCTCGCGCCTTACAGGGAAGAGATTACTTTTTCCATTGAGAACGGGCAGAGGATACTCGTAACGGGAAATGCACTGGAGATATTCGGAAATTATATCTCTGACGATACGGGAGAAAAGCAGCAGTGTCTCGGAATTTTCGATTTCCACACGGAAAGAAAGATGATGAAGCGGTTCAACTCTCTCTATCTGGGGAAATACGGAGACATAGACGTAGCCGGATATAAGAGCCAGTTCACCCATTCGTTTTACGATGACAGCAACCTTAAGCCTCTGTTCATGACCGAAAGAGGCCCGGGGTTCAACCCTGAGGTAAAAGAAGAGGGCATAAGATATAAAAACTTTATGGCCACATACGTAATAGGTCCGCTGTTTATCATAAATCCGCCCCTCATGACTGCTATCCTTAAAGAGGCCGGCATAGAAGCGGAACCTGCGTTTAAGGATGCGGCCATGGACGCTTACAGAAGCAGAATTGCCGAATACAGCAACCCTAAGACGGGATTTTATTATTAAGGCTTCGCAATGTGTTCACCGTTTCTTTACATTGCACGGTTAGAATATGGCAGGAATAAGACTATTTAAGGGTAACGGAATAAATGAACAGATTTAAACAGATTTTAAATTCACCTATAGGCATTTTCATCATACTGCTCTTTTTACTGAACATGGTGTCGGGAGCATACACCAATCCCCTGGACTGGATTATGAGAAAGCTGATGATGCTTCCGGGAATCATCATAGGACTTTCGGTTCATGAATGGGCTCACGGCTTTGTGTCTCATAAGCTTGGAGATCCGACGCCGAAGATACAGGGCAGGCTGACACTCAATCCTGCGGCTCATATCGATCCCATAGGATTCCTGTCACTGCTTATATGCGGTTTCGGATGGGGAATACCCGTTGAAATAGACTCCAGATACTATAAGCACAGGAGATCCGGAGAGATGATGGTGGCTTTCGCTGGAGTCGTTATGAACTTCATAACCGCCATAGTATTTACATTTATCTTGAAGGGAATATACACAGTTTCAACAGCCTTTGTGTTAAGTGCGGTTGGAAGTATAATTACAGAGATACTCCTGTACGTAGTCTGGATAAACGTGGTGCTCATGGCATTCAACCTTCTGCCTGTACCGCCTCTTGACGGATTTAATATCGTGACGGAGATTTTCAATCTGAGAAAATACTCCTGGTGGTACAAGTTTTACAGATACGGTTTTCTTATCCTGTTTGTCTGCATAATGTTCCGTATCACCGAAATACTGCTCAACGTTCCGATAAGGGCGATGTACAGTCTGCTGGTGAATATTTTATACATGTAGCAGACCGTAAATTGACAAAGCTGTAGATAATGCATCCCTTTGTCAAGGTGAAAATTGACCAAAATCTTCATATGTTATCAAGTTGTCAAGGAAAACGATTAAATAATAATCGAATTCCTTGACTTTTTTCTTTGTCCTTGTGCATTTTGTCAAATCCGGCCTTGATAAAACCTTAGAAATGATGCCTCTTTGTCAAAACCGTCAAAGAACAATAAGATACATAGATTGTTAGCACTCTTTTATGATGAGTGCTAAAAAGTTCTTGCATTTTGATAACTCCGGTAGTAATATATATCTGTAAGCAGAAAACGATACCTGTTAATCAAAGAGGGGTGATATATAATGAACATCGAAAAATACACGCAGAACGCGCAGCAGGCTGTTATGGACAGCCAGAACATAGCCGTTTCCGAGGGAAACCAGACTCTTGAGGTGGAGCATCTTCATCTGGCTCTTCTGCGTCAGAAGGACGGACTCACTCCAAAGCTTTTAAAGAGCATGGGTGTGGACGAGTCACAGTTTGAAGACGAGCTGGAGACGGAGGTTGCAAAGCTTCCTAAGGTATCCGGGGGCAGCGGACAGCTTTACGCTTCGGGAAGGCTAAACAAGGTCCTCGTTGCAGCCGAGAAGAATGCCGAGGACTTTAAGGACGAGTACGTCAGCGTGGAGCACATATATCTTGCCATGCTGGCGGAGAGAAACACGACGTCTTTGGCGCTTTTCAAAAGATACGGAATCACTAAGGATAAGTTCCTCGATGCTCTGTCCAAAGTAAGAGGAAATCAGAGAATTACGAGTCAGAATCCTGAAGATAACTACGATGCCTTAAACAAATACGGCAGAGATCTGGTGGAGATGGCAAGAGAGGGAAAGCTGGATCCCGTCATCGGAAGAGACAGTGAAATAAGACACACCATACAGATTTTGTCCAGAAGAACCAAGAACAACCCTGTTCTCATAGGAGAGCCGGGCGTAGGTAAGACGGCCGTAGTGGAAGGACTTGCTCAGAGAATTCTCAAGGGAGACGTTCCGGAAGGCCTTAAGGACAAGACGATTTTCGCTCTCGACATGGGAGCCCTTATCGCAGGCGCCAAGTTCAGAGGAGAGTTTGAAGAGAGGCTGAAGGCCGTTTTAAATGAAATAGAAAAGTCAGAGGGAAGAATCATACTCTTTATAGATGAGATTCACAATATCGTGGGGGCCGGAAGAACGGAAGGCTCTATGGACGCGGGAAACCTTCTCAAGCCTAAACTGGCAAGAGGCGAGCTTCACTGCATAGGCGCGACCACCCTTGACGAGTACAGAAAGTATATTGAAAAGGACGCCGCCCTGGAGAGAAGATTCCAGAAGGTATTGGTCGATCAGCCGAGCGTTGAGGACACCATTTCGATTCTGAGAGGTCTTAAGGAGCGGTTTGAGATTCATCACGGAGTAAGGATAACGGACGGCGCGCTCATCGCCTGCGCGACCCTTTCAGACAGATATATCTCCGACAGGTTCCTTCCGGACAAGGCTATCGATCTTATGGACGAGGCGGCCGCGAGAATCAGGACGGAAATCGACAGCATGCCGGCAGAGCTTGACGAGATTTCAAGAAAGATTATGCAGCTTGAAATAGAAAAGCAGGCCCTTGGAAAGGAAACCGACAGAGGCTCTAAAGCAAGACTTGAGGCTCTTGAGAAAGAGCTTGCTCAGCTCAAGGACGAAAACGCGTCAATGCGGGCCCAGTGGGAAAACGAAAAGAAGGCCATAGCCGACGTTAAGACCACCAAGGAAGAAATCGACGCCGTAAAGCATCAGATGGAAGAAGCGGAAAGAAACTACGACCTCGAGACCCTTGCAAAGCTGAAGTACGGAAAACTGCCGGAGCTTGAGAAGAAGCTGGAGGCCGAAAAGGAGACGGCGGATCCTTCCGAGAACAGACTCCTTAAAGAGGAAGTAAACGAAGAGGAAATCGCCGAGGTAATTTCTTCGTGGACGGGAATCCCTGTAGCCAAGCTGGTAGAAAGCGAAAGGGAGAAACTCCTTAAGCTTGCCGACATTCTTCACAGAAGGGTTATAGGCCAGGACGAGGGCGTTGAAGCCGTATCCGAAGCCATACTGAGAGCCCGGGCCGGACTTAAGGAAGAAAACAGACCTATAGGATCGTTCATATTCCTGGGACCTACGGGAGTCGGAAAGACTGAGCTTGCGAAGGCTCTTGCGGAAGCGCTCTTTGATACGGAGAAAAACCTCATAAGAATAGATATGTCCGAGTACATGGAGAAGCACTCCGTATCAAGACTTGTAGGAGCGCCTCCGGGATACGTGGGATATGACGAAGGCGGACAGCTCACCGAGGCGGTAAGAAGAAGACCGTACAGCGTAATACTGTTTGACGAAATAGAAAAGGCTCATCCTGACGTGTTCAACATTCTCCTGCAGCTTCTGGACGACGGACGACTTACGGACAATCAGGGCAGAACCGTTGACTTTAAGAACACGGTAGTTATAATGACCTCCAACATCGGAAGCGCCGAGCTTACGGAGAATATCAGTCCTGACGGAACAATCCCGCAGGAGGTAAAGGACAGGGTTGAGGGCCAGCTTAAGAACTATTTCAGACCGGAGTTCTTAAACCGTATAGACGATATAGTCGTATTCAGTCCGCTTACGGAGGAGCAGGTAATAAGGATAACCGAACTTTCCATGAAGGCTCTGGAATCCCGTCTTGCCGACAGAAACATTACTCTGGAGCTTACTGACGATGCGAAGAAGTTCATAGCTTCGGAAGCTTACGACCCTAATTACGGAGCGCGTCCTGTAAAGCGTTACATCCAGAGATACATCGAGACAAAGCTTGCCGAGATGATAATAAAAGGCGATGTGGCCGACGGCGACAGAGTAGAGATAGCGGCCGGAGAGGACGGACTGAAGTTCAACAGAGTGGAATAATGAGTTAATTCCACAGAATATGGCTTTAGGACAAAAAGTGTTGATAAAAACCGCTATAACTGTTGAAAAAACAGTAGTTATAGCGGTTTTATCTTTTTTACACAATTTTTTACTTGCATTATATAACGTACGGAAATATAATAAAAGTGTGATTATATAACACATAATATGCAATAAAAGTGTGATTATGGAGGGTTTATGGAAAGATTGATTATGAATAATCTTCTTAAATGGAAGAATTCACCTTATCGTAAACCTTTGATTCTGAAAGGTGTGCGTCAGGTCGGCAAGACATGGATTTTAAAAGAGTTCGGCAGAAGGTATTATAAAAATGTTGCTTATTTTAACTTTGATGAAAACAGTGAGTACAGGCAGTTCTTTAAGACAACAAAGGACGTAGACCGAATTTTGCAGAATCTGATGCTTGCAAGCAGTCAAAAGATATTACCGGAATCAACTTTTATCATTTTTGACGAAGTGCAGGATTGTCCTGAGGTAATTAATTCTATGAAGTATTTCTGCGAAAATGCTCCACAGTATCATATTGCCTGTGCCGGTTCTCTTCTCGGTATTGCTTTGGCAAAACCATCTTCCTTTCCGGTAGGCAAAGTAAACTTCATGCAGATTAATCCTATGACGTTTACAGAGTTTCTGCTGGCCAACAGGGACGAGAACCTTGCTGAATATATGAAAACTGTAGATACCCTTGAACCGATTCCCGATGCTTTCTTTAATCCTCTGTACGAAAAGCTTAAAATGTATTACGTGACAGGCGGCATGCCGGAATCTGTAAAAATGTGGACAGAGGCACGTGATGTAGATGCAATGCAGGAAGTTCTTTCAGGAATTATCGGTGCTTACGAGAGGGATTTTGCTAAACATCCTAACGTCAGTGAATTTCCTAAGATCTCTATGATTTGGAATTCACTACCATCTCAGTTGTCAAGAGAAAACAAAAAGTTCATATATAAAGTCGTAAAAGAAGGGGCAAGAGCACGTGAGTATGAGGATGCCCTGCAATGGCTCGTAGATGCACGCCTTGTATATAAAATTTACCGCAGCACAGCTCCGGGGCTTCCAATGTCAGCATATGATGATATATCCGCTTTTAAGATTTATATGGTGGATGTGGGACTGCTTCGTAGGCTTGCACAGCTTTCACCAACTGCATTTGGTGAGGGGAACCGTCTGTTTACGGAATTTAAGGGTGCATTGACAGAGAACTTTGTACTTCAGACACTGGTGACGCAATATGAAGTGACTCCACGGTACTGGACAAAGACGAATCCTCCATACGAAGTGGATTTTCTTATTCAGCGTGAAAACGATATTTTTCCTGTAGAAGTCAAGTCTGAATCCAACACTGCAAGCAGGAGCCTGAAAAAATACAAAGAATTGTTCTCTGATAAAGTCAAGTTGCGTATCCGATTCTCACTTAACAACCTGAAGCTTGATGATGATATGCTGAACATCCCGCTTTTCATGGCAGATCAGACTGATCGTCTGATTGGACTGGCTTTGGAACAGAAAAAATAAAAAAACAAAATCAGCCGCGACGTTTCATGGAGCTTTTCATGTGAACTTTCATGGCTCTCGCTCCGTTATCGGGATTTTCATTTTTGAAAGCGTTATAGATTCGGGAATGCTCCTTGAAAACCTTCTGAAGATAGCCCGGCGCAAAATAGTTAGACGAGCTGCAGTAGTTTATAATCGTCTGGTAGCGGATAAGGGTATCCTCTAAAAGCCGGTTATGAGCGGCCTTATATATCTGACGGTGAAAAGCGGTGTTTATGCTTATCATCTTCGGAATGTCGTCTTTGGCGGTATAGAACTTCATGAAATCATATATCTCATCGAGTTCGTCCATCTGCTCTTCGGTGATTCGCTCTATTCCCCAGCGGACGGCGAGGATTTCATAGTCGGTACGCATCTCGAAGAAATCGGATATTTCCTGATCGGAAAAGCCTGTGACTATGGCGCCTTTATTGGGAACAAGCCTGATTACTCCGTCTTTTTCAAGACGGCCGAGAGCCTCTCTTACAGGGGTTCTGCTGGCGCTGTACATTTCGCAGACCTTCTGCTCCACAAGACGGGAATCCTTCTTTATGTGACCGGTGAGGATGTCTCTGAGAAGCTTCTGATATACCGCTTCCGTAAGGGGTAGGGCGTCGAAGTTGATTTCGCTTATCTCTTTAATAATACTCATAGTTAGATTATATTATCAGCCTGCGGGCTTTGTCAACGCGGAAAGGAACACATATGGACAAGGAAAAGGTAAAAAAAGTGCTGGATCTCCTCGAAGAGGAATACCCGGAGGCCGAGTGCGCTCTTCATCACAGAAACGTGTTCGAGCTCATAGTCGCAGTTGCTCTATCGGCTCAGACTACGGACAAAAGCGTCAATCAGGTGACTCCGGAGCTCTTTGAAAGATATCCCGACGCTGCGGCACTTTCAAAGGCCGATCCTGCCGATGTGGAAAAGTTCATAAGGCGAATCGGTATGTATAAGACAAAGTCGAAAAACATCGTTGCCATGGCAGGGAGAATCGTTTCAGATTTCGGCGGACAGGTGCCGGAGGATTACGAGTCCTTAGTCAGCCTTCCGGGAGTAGGGAGAAAGACGGCCAACGTGGTGCTTTCCGTAGGCTTCGGACATCAGAGAATAGCCGTGGATACCCACGTTTTCAGGGTTTCAAACAGAATAGGACTTGTCCATGAAAGCGACGTGCTTAAGACGGAGCTTGCGCTGATGGAAACAGTTCCTGAGAACAGGTGGTCAAAGACTCATCACAGCCTGATTTTTCACGGACGTAACTGCTGCACCGCGAGAAAACCGGACTGCGAAGGCTGCGTGATAAGAGAGCTTTGTGAGAAGAACATATAACCATATTGCTGATTTTGTTTAACGGGAGACATTATGACATATATTAAAAGTAAGGTCGTGCTGCGGCCCATAAAGAGAGAAGACGACCCATATCTGGGCGAGATAGCAAGATATAACCTCGAAAAGTACGGGCTCGATATTCCGGGAACGGCGTATTTTGACCCCGAGCTTGACCATCTTTCCGTATACTACGGCGAAAAGCCCGAGGAAAGATTTTATCTCGTTGCGGAGCTTTCAGGAGAAGTGCTCGGAGGAGTGGGCTTTGCGGAATTTCCATTAATCGAGGGATGCGCAGAGCTTCAGAAGCTGTATCTGAAGGACAGTGTAAAAGGGGTCGGACTGGGAAAGCTATTAATGAAGGAGATAGAGGCGAAAGCTAAGGATTTTGGATACTGCAGAATATACCTGGAAACTCACAGCAGCCTTGAGACGGCTCTTCATATGTATGAAAAGACCGGTTACAGGGACAGGAACAAGGTAGATGCGCCTTCAACCAGCGCCCATAACGCCATGGACAGATTTCTCATAAAGGAGCTTTAAGAATATGAAAGCGATGACATATGTTGAAAAGGGCAGATTTGAGCTCAGGGAAAAACCAAAGCCTGCTATTCTTGACGGTCGGGATGCAATCGTTAAGGTAACTTTAAGCTCCATCTGTACCAGTGATCTTCACATAAAACACGGCTCCGTGCCTCGGGCGGTCCCCGGAATAACCGTAGGCCATGAAATGGTAGGATTAGTGGAAGAGGTCGGAGATGACGTTAAAACCGTTAAACCTGGGGACAGGGTAACGGTGAATGTTGAGACTTTCTGCGGAGAGTGTTTTTTCTGCAGGAATGGATTCGTCAACAATTGTACCGATGAAAACGGAGGATGGGCATTAGGCTGCCGCATAGACGGCGGACAGGCGGAATATGTGCGGGTGCCTTACGCCGACCAGGGCCTTGATGTCATACCGGATTCAGTGTCCGATGAACAGGCTCTCTTTACCGGAGATATATTGGCGACGGGATACTGGGCTTCAAAGATATCCGAAATAACGGAAGAAGACACCGTACTCATAATAGGCGCAGGGCCTACAGGCATCTGTACACTTCAATGTGTAATGCTGAAAAACCCGGAGACGATAATCGTATGTGAAAAGGATGAGAACAGAAGGAATTTTGTTAAAGAGCATTACCCGAAGGTATGTGTCTGCACGCCGGAAGAATGCGGGGAGTTTACGATTTCTCATTCGCGTCACGGCGGCGCCGACAGGGTGCTGGAGGTTGCAGGCGGACCCGATACTTTTCAGCTTGCGTGGAAATGCGCCCGGCCAAATGCAATAGTTACAGTCGTTGCTATGTACGACGAACCCCAGGTTTTACCTCTTCCTGATATGTACGGCAAGAATCTCACGTTTAAAACCGGCGGAGTGGACGGATGCGACTGTGCTGAGATTCTCAGGCTCATTGAAGCCGGGATAATTGACACGACCCCTCTCATTACGCACAAAATACCGCTTTCCGGGATAGAGGAAGGATACAGGATTTTTGAAAACAGACTGGACGGGGTAATTAAGGTAGCGGTATACTGATATAAATAAGGAGGTAAACTATGTTCAGAGAAATGAGAAGAAAGAAGCAGGTTATGAGCGAAGAACTTACGAAGGAGGTCCTGATTAACGGAACTTCCGGGGTTCTGGCCCTTGAAGGCGACGACGGTTACCCGTACGCAGTGCCTGTCAGCTACGTTTACGACGGAGAGAAGCTTTATTTTCACTGTGCAAAGGAAGGCCATAAGATCGACGCCATAAGGAGAAACGAAAAGGCTTCTTTCTGCGTGATTGAAACGGATCATATAGTTCCAGAGGAATACACCACATACTTCAGAAGCGCCATTGTATTCGGCAGAATGAGAATCCTGTCTGAAGACGTTGAAAAGCGCGCCGCTCTGGAGAAACTTGGAAAGAAATATGCTCCGGAAGATACTGCAGAAAATCTCGCAAAATATATAGACAAAGAGTGGACTCCCGTATGTGTTCTTGAAATGACGGTAGACCACCTTTCCGGAAAAGAAGCCATAGAATTCGTGAGGGAAAGAGAAAAATAGTCAGAAGACCTCAGATGCCTTGAAATAAAGGGTTTAAAGTGATAAAATATAGCGATAATATTCATTTTCAGACGTTTAAAAGGAGCAGGACATGAAAGAGAGAGAAAAAAAGCTCAGAGCCGGAATAATAGGCGGAACGGGAATGGTGGGACAGAGATTCGTCACACTGCTTGCAGATCATCCGTGGTTTCAGGTAAGCGCCATTGCCGCCAGCGCCAGAAGTGCGGGAAAGACATATGAGGAAGCAGTGGGCAGCCGCTGGAAGATGACGTCGCCTATGCCGGAAAACGTGAAGAATATCATCGTTAAAGACGTTAAGGATATAGAAGCCATGTCCGGTGAGGTCGACTTTGTCTTCAGTGCCGTAGACATGACGAAAGAGGAAATAAAAAAGATAGAGGAAGATTACGCAAAGGCTGAAATTCCGGTTGTATCCAACAACAGCGCTCACCGCTGGACGCCGGATGTGCCTATGGTTATCCCGGAAATCAACGTGCAGCATTTTGACGTTATCGAGCATCAGAAGAAGAGGCTGGGAACGGAGCGCGGATTTATCGCCGTAAAGCCTAACTGCTCTATTCAGGGATACGTACCGGCTCTTGCCGCATGGAAGGAATTCGAGCCTTACGAGGTTGTCGTAACCACGTATCAGGCAATCAGCGGAGCGGGCAAGACGTTTAAAGACTGGCCGGAAATGGTTGAAAACATAATTCCGTATATCGGCGGCGAAGAGGAAAAGAGCGAGCAGGAGCCGCTGAGAATCTTCGGACACATAGAAAACGGCGAAATAGTCAAGGCACAGGAGCCTGTAATCACCAGCCAGTGCGTAAGAGTTCCCGTTCTCGACGGACACACGGCGGCAGTCTTTGTCAGATTCAGAAAGAAACCGTCTAAAGATCAGCTCATCGAAAAGCTGAGAGCGTTCAGAGGCTTTCCTCAGGAGGAAGGACTTCCTTCGGCGCCGAAGCAGTTTATTCAGTATCTGGAGGACGACGACAGACCACAGGTGAAGCTGGATGTGAACTACGAGAACGGATTCGGAGTTTCCATAGGAAGGCTTAGAGAGGATACGGTATACGATTACAAGTTTATCGGACTTGCTCACAATACCGTTCGCGGCGCCGCAGGCGGAGCAGTTCTCTGCGCGGAGGCCCTTGCAGCCAAAGGGTACATTACTGAAAGATAATTTGCGGGATTACAGCGGTCGTGACGGCAGTCGGGGCCGCTTAAGCCTGTTTAAAAAGAAAATTCGGGGGAGAAGTTTAAGTGGCAGAAACCAGAAAGAAAACCAGCAGATCCACAGGAAAAAAGAGTTCGGCGAAAGCTCAGGGAAATAAAAAGGCAGCCGCAGCAAAGGACGGGCAGACAAAATCGTCAGGGGTTCATGCGGGCGTGCGCGATAACATATGGGGCGTTTGTCTCATAGCCCTTGGAATATTCCTCTTTGCCGCCGTTGAATTTGAGGTTGCGGGACAGCTTGGAAACATGCTCGGGGATTTCCTCAGGGGCGTGTTCGGTTTTGTTGCGCTTATTCTGCCATGGTATCTCATCGGTCTCGGCGCTCTTCTGTTCATAAATAAGAACGCTCACGTTTCAGGCCTTACCGTAACCCTGGCATTTATAATGCTTCTCATGGTCTGCCTGATAAATTCCGGCAGGTTCATAGACGCCGGGCATATCGAATATACGGCCATAGACTTCTATAAAACAGGCGTAGAACTTGAAAGCGGCGGTTTCTTCGGAATGCTGCTGGGATCCGCTCTCGTAAAATTTATGGGCAAGATAGGACTTTACATAATTTCTATTGTCGTAATCCTCATATGCATTCTTATTATGATTAACAGGCCGGTATCCACCGCCGTGGATAAGATAGCGGACGGAGCCCAGAAGGTAAAAGAACGGAGAGAGGAGAGGGAAGAAGAACTCGCGTCTCTTGAAACGGAAAGCAGAGCGGAAAATGCCCAGCTTACCATAGAAGGGCTCGTATCGAACCCATACAACCTTAAGCCGGAGAACAGGCCTGAAAAGAAGAGCAGACTTAAGAACATCCTTAAGTACATGAAGGACGATAAGCTCTTTGAAAAGGATATAACGCCTTTTGACAGCGACATGGCGCCTGAAGAACCTGTAATTACTGAGGTGGCTGCTGATCCGGACGAAAGCGCGAAAAACGAATACGTATATAACGATGTGACAGATTCAGATCCGACCGTTTCCTTCGGTCTTGACGGTGAGGGACATCACGCCGCGCCGGGCTACGGTCTTGACGGAGGTGTAACTGTGTCATCGGGCTACGGCCTCGACGGAGGCCTTTCGCCAGAGAGCATAGGTATTTCAGGCTACGGCCTCGACGGCGATGCCGATTTCTCTTCTCACGGAACGGGACTATCACCTGATGAGGGAAATTCTGGCGAGGAACGTATGCCGGAGAGCGTTAAAGAAGAGAAGCCTTCAAAGAGAAATCTTTCACAGGCGGAACTCGATGCTCTCATGCCGGAGGTCAATACCGCGCCGAAACAGAAAAAGTATAAAATGCCGCCTGTCGATCTTCTGAAGCCGGCGTCAGGGGGAAGAGACCCTCATCTGGCTTCGGACCTTAAGGCCATGGCGTCAAAGCTTGAGGAAACCCTGAAAAACTTCAACGTGGACGCAAAGGTGGTTCAGGTCACCAGAGGCCCTGCCGTGACGAGATACGAAATTCAGCCGGGAATCGGAGTCAAGGTAAGCAGCATCGCCAGACTCTCCGACGATATAGCTCTCAATCTTGAAGCGAAATCCATAAGAATAGAGGCTCCTATTCCGGGAAAGGCCGCCGTTGGAATAGAGGTTGAAAACGACAAGATAAACATGGTCACCCTGAGGGAGATTATAGGTTCTCAGGAATTCAGGCGGGCAGAATCGAAGATCACATTTGCCGTAGGTAAGGACATAGCAGGAAAGGCCGTAGTTGCAGACCTTAAGAGTATGCCTCATCTGCTCATTGCGGGATCTACGGGCTCCGGAAAGAGCGTGTGCATAAACAGCATCATTACCAGTATACTCTACAAGGCAAAACCGGACGAGGTAAAGCTGGTGCTCATAGACCCGAAGGTTGTGGAGCTTGGAAACTACAACGGAATCCCGCACCTTCTCATTCCGGTTGTCACCGAGCCGACAAAGGCTGCAGCCGCGCTTAACTGGGCGGTTGCCGAAATGACGGACAGGTATAAGAAGTTTGCGGAAAACAACGTGAGAGACCTGGCAGGATACAACAAACACATGAAGGCTGCAGGTGATACGGAAAGCGTTATGCCGCAGATAGTAATAATAATCGACGAGCTGGCCGATCTGATGATGGCTGCGCCGTCCCAGGTGGAGGAGTCTATCTGCAGGCTCGCCCAGATGGCAAGAGCGGCGGGAATGCACCTTATCGTCGCGACACAGAGACCATCCGTCGACATTATCACCGGCGTAATAAAGGCCAACATTCCGTCCAGAATTGCATTCGCAGTTTCGTCCCAGTTTGACTCCAGAACCATTCTCGATATGTCGGGAGCCGAAAAGCTTGTGGGAAAAGGCGATATGCTCTTTAACCCGCTCGGAATGGGAAAGCCGGTAAGAGTTCAGGGCTGCTTCATATCCGACGAGGAGGTTTCCGCCGTAATCGACTTCATAAAGGCCCAGAGCGAGGAAGAACCGGAATACGCTGGTGAAGTGATTGCCTCCATAGAAAAGGGAGGACCTTCTGCCGCAGGAAAGGACGAAGATACGGACGAGCTTCTTCCGGAGGCCATAGAGTGCGTTGTCCACGCAGGACAGGCGTCGGTTTCCATGCTTCAGAGGAGGTTCAGAATAGGATATAACAGAGCCGCAAGAATCGTGGAAATGATGGAGGAAAGAGGAATAGTTGGGCCTCAGGACGGAAGCAGACCGAGACAGGTTCTTTTAACGGAAGACGAGCTTAACGCCATGAAGGAGGAAGCATTAGAATAGTGAAGGTATATTTTGAGACTCTTGGATGTCCCAAGAATTTTTACGATACGGAAAACGCCAAAGGAATACTTGAAGACGCAGGCTTTGAGATATGTGACGACCCGGAGATTGCGGACTTTGTCGTGGTAAACACCTGCGGCTTCATAAACGACGCAAAGACTGAGTCCATAGAGAGAATCTTTGACATGGCGTCGGCAAAGAGAGACGACGCAAAGCTGGTAGTCTCGGGGTGCCTTTCCAAAAGATATTCAAAGGAGCTCTTTGAGGAGATGCCTGAGGCTGACGCCTTTGTTGGAGTAAACGAATACGAAAAGCTTCCCGATATACTCCGCCGGCTTTCGGAAAACCCGGGAGAGCGGAAGGTGTTCTGCGAAAACGGGTACGATGAAGTCCTGAAGCTTCTTCCGAGAAAGCTGGAGGAAAATCCGTACACAGCGACTCTTAAGATTGCAGAAGGGTGCGACAACGTGTGCGCCTACTGCATTATTCCCTTCATCAGAGGGGGCTACAGAAGCAAGAAAATGGAAGACGTGGTGGCAGAGGCCCGGGCTCTTGCCGAAGCGGGATGCAGGGAGCTCATTCTTATAGCTCAGGACGTAACCTGCTACGGGCTTGACCTTTACGGCGAGTACAGCCTGGCGAAGCTCCTGAAAAAGCTCTGCGGAATCGAAGGGATAAGATGGATTCGCCTGATGTACTGCTACGACGACCGGATAACCGACGAGCTCATAGAAACCATAGCCTCGGAGGACAAAATCTGCAACTACCTTGATATTCCTATTCAGCACGCCAGCGACGCGATTCTTTCTGCCATGAACAGAAGATCAAACAAAGCGGACCTGGTGGCAAAGCTTGATAAGATAAGGAAAGCCATACCCGATATAAGAATCAGGACGACGCTTATCACCGGCTTTCCGGGAGAGACGGAAAAGGATCACGAAGAACTTCTGGAATTCGTCGAAAACCAGAAGTTTGCCAGACTGGGAGTGTTCGCTTATTCCATGGAAGAGGGAACGGCCGCCGGAGAGATGGAAAACCAGGTGGACGAGGACGTAAAGGCTCAGAGGCTTGATGAGATAATGAGAATACAGCGGGAGATATCCCTTGAAAACAACCGACGCCTCATCGGAAAGACCATGGAGGTAATGGTGGACGAAAGAGACGAGGACGGAAGCTACATCGGAAGGACCAGGTATGACGCTCCAGAGATAGATAACGCCGTGATTTTCACCTCGAACAGGGAGCTTAAGGCCGGAGACATTGTAAACGTTAAGATAGAGGACGCATTCGATTACGACCTTACCGGAGAGGAATGCTGATGGACAGAATTATAATTATAGACGGAAATAGTCTGATAAACAGAGCGTATTACGCCATGGCAAGGCCCATGATTACGAGAGAGGGCATATACACCCAGGGAATATACGGGTTTCTCAACATGCTCTCGAAGATAGAGGACGACTATGCTCCGACCCATATGGCCGTGGCGTGGGATCTTAAGGCTCCGACTTTCCGCCATAAGGAATACGACGCCTACAAAGCCGGCAGAAAGAGCATGCCTGCAGAGCTTGCCATGGAGCTTCCAATCATGAAGGATATTCTTGAGGCGAAGGGAATAAAGAATCTTTCCGTGGAAGGCTTTGAGGCCGACGATGTGATAGGAACGGTTTCAAAGATGGCCGACGACGCCGGTATGGATACCATGATAATCACCGGAGACAGGGACGCCCTTCAGCTGGCCTCGGACACGGTGAAGGTTATCATTACGAAAAAGGGCATTACCGAATTCGAGCTTTACGACGCCGAAAAAATGCAGGAAAGGTATCAGCTCACGCCGTCTCAGTTTATTGACCTGAAAGGGCTCATGGGCGATTCGTCAGATAACATTCCCGGCATTCCCGGAGTAGGAGAGAAGACGGGTATTAAGCTTCTCACTCAGTTCGGTTCGATTTCGGAGATGCTCGCTCATACGGATGAAATATCCAACGCAAAGCTGAGAACTAAGGTGGAGGAAAACGCCCAGCTTGCCCTGATGAGCCGCCGCCTTGCCGAGATAATAAGAAACGTTCCCGTAGACGTGACTCTGGAGGAACTTAGAATCGGCGACACGGACACGGGAAGGCTCATAGACATATATAAGAAGCTCGAGTTCAAGAGCTTTCTGAAAAAGCTTCACATAGAGGATACGGAGGCCGCGGATTTCAGCGGCGAAAAGGCCGTAGAAACGGTTTACATAGATTCTGAAGCGGGCCTTGAGAACATAAGAGCGCTGGACGAGGGAGCCGAAGCGGTAATAAAGACCGTCTCGGATCACAGCCACACATCAAAGCCTGAGATAAGTGCCGTGGGCATACTGTCCGGAGACAGGTATTTTCATATGGATACCACAGGAGCCGTGACCGTGGAAGAACTTGTCAAAATATTGAACGAGAAGAAATTAAGACTTTCCGGCCACGACCTCGTAAAAGAGTACTACGACCTTATGTGGAACGGCTTTACATGGGTAAATACGGATTTTGATACGGCGGTAGCCCAGTACGTTCTGGATCCGTCAAGAAACGGATACGAACTCAAAGCGCTTACAACCGAATATCTCCACTATGAAATAGCAGACGAAAAGGATGCTCTTAAAGACCTGGGACAGATGGATATTCTCGGAGAAAACGGCAGGAAGCTTGCCGGATTCTGCCTTGAGCAGTGTCTTGCCGTGAGAAGACTCAGAGCTGTTCAGGAGAAGGAGATTAAGGAAAAGGAACTTACGGACGTTTTCACAAAGGCTGAGCTTCCGCTGATTGAAGTTCTCGCCGCAATGGAGCGTCAGGGCTTTACTGTGGACAGAGATACCCTTGCGGAGCAGGGTGAACTGCTTACAGGCAGAATAAATAATATAACGGGTGAAATTTACAGCCTTGCAGGACAGGAGTTCAAC
>DXHZ01000071.1 GCA_019113145.1 Candidatus Avanaerovorax faecigallinarum | reverse complement strand
GGTCGATTACGGTGTTGATGTTTTCGACCGCCTTCTGAACGCCTTTGCCGCCGAATCTGAATTTGTCTCCGTCGCGAAGCTCCAACGCCTCAAATTCCCCCGTGGATGCGCCGCTGGGAGCAGCTCCGATTCCCACTGTTCCGTCAGCGAGCAGCACCTCTGCCTCTACTGTCGGATTTCCTCTGGAATCGATAATTTCTCTACCTTTTACCTGTTCGATCATCAAATACGGTTTCATGATTCTCTCCTTTTCTCTTAAATCTGCGTTTTGATGTAATCTATTCCTCTTCCGAAGGGGCTGTGATTCTGTCGGCGATTCTCTCAAAATTATCGCTGATGTAAGTACCCTCCTTCAGAACTATAGGCATACCTAAATTGGTGGAAATCTGTATGTTTCTGTCCTGCTGAATTATTCCGGCAATCTCGGACTGGAGAACTGAGGATATCTCAGAAAGCTTCGGCGCATATCCGGCTGCCATGAGTTCTGCCACTGCTTTGTTCACTATGAGCCATTTCTTTCCGATTCCGAGACGGGTAAGCTCTCTCTCGAGGTTGTCGGCGTCTCTGATTGACGAATACTCTGGATTGACAATTATTACAGCTTCATCGGCCCCGGCTGATGCGAGAACCAGTCCGTCGTCAATTCCCGATGGCGAATCGATTATAACGTAGTCATAGGCACTCTTAAGTTTTTCACACAGGACCTTCATGTGAAGAGGCGTCAGTGTTCCGTCGTCTCTTACCGGCGAAGCGGCCATGACGTAAAGACTGTCAAAGCGCTTGTCTCTTATAAGAGCCTGCTTTATCCTGCAGAGTCCGGTGAGAACGTCATAAACGTCGTAAACCACGTTATTTTCCAGGCCGAAATAAAGATCCAGATTCCTCAGTCCCAGATCCATGTCCAGCACCACAACACTTTGACCGCGCATGGCAAGGGTTGCGCCGAAATTTACGGCGAACATGGTCTTCCCCGTTCCGCCTTTTCCCGATGTAATCAAATACGTCTTTCCCATTCTTTCCTCCAAAGCATCGCCGCAAATACTCTTTGCGCCGTTACGCCGCCAAACGCCTGACGGTATTTTCTAAAGACCGAAATATGCGTTCAGAATATCCTTTGTCACAGGCGCTGCGGTCGTAGACCATCCGCCTTCAACAAGCATGACCACCACTGCAATTTCAGGATCCTCCGCCGGAGCGAGAACCACCGTCCACGAAAAGTAGTCATATGTATCTTTTTCAGAGTTAATCAGACTCTGGCTTATCTTGTAATCGCTTACCTCTATGAGGGCCTGATCCACCGTGTCATTTTCAGTGGAGTATTTCTGAGGCTCATCCAGCATGAGCTCCCTGATTTTATCCTCAACCTCTTCCCAGGTCACATTCGTCTTCGCAGAATTATTAAAAGATTCAAGGTGCTCCTTTACGTATTCCACCTCGTCTGCAGGCTGCTTTATTCCCTGGTTTTCCGCAGTACCGGTCTTCGCTGCCACGGAAATCGGATAGGACGAACCGTATACACCGGCAAGGGTTCCGCTGGTGGTTACTCTCTTCATTCCCTTGAGAACTGCCTCCCAGTCCTCTTCAGGAATGCCGATATCCACAGGATCGGACTTCTGCTTCTTCTCATCATCGACGCTGTAGACAAGATTCAGCTCATTTCTGATGCCTTTATTTCCAAGGGTCGCTATGTATCTTGCCATCTGGACAGGTGTATACGCGTTAAGTCCCTGTCCTATGGAAGTATTGAACACGTCTCCGGTAGTCCACTCCGCCTGATTGAAGTAATCAAACTTAACCATAGACGCCACGTTCTCGACCTGACTGTCCTTTACCTCTGTGTTTTCCTTTATGAGTTCTATGAGCTCCGAGTATTCAGGGTTATCGTAGATATAATCCACTATAGTGGTTATATTCTCAGAGAGTCTGTCATAATCATCGGTCACTTCCTCCGGGAAGTAGTTGCTGGCATTGTCGTAAACGGCATTCCACGCTCCGTACCTGTAGTTTTCCATCTTGGTTTCAGCTGTTGCTATAGGTCTTACCGTTTCATAAATCTCTATGCCGCTTGCTTCTCCCAGCCCGAAGAGACTTGCTGTCTCCAGCATCTTGTCTACATCTATCTCCTCAGTGTATCCCAGAGAACTTCCCGTGCCCCAGTCCTTATTCGTCGCAATGCAGTAGAAGTAATAGTTACAGGAATTTCCTATGCCCCATTCCAGGTTTTCGGAACCGTGGGTTCCTCCTCCGGAGTTCCATGCAGAGCATCCAAACGTCCTTCCTCCATACTCTATTCTTCCCTGATCCACGATGACTCTGTCAGGATCAAGTCCGCATTTAAGAGCGGTGAGGGCTGTAATCGGCTTGAATGTGGAACCCGGCGATACGCTTGTCATCGTTGCGTTATTGTAAAGAGGTGCAGGTGAAAGCGCATCCCGCGGGTTATCTGCCTGTACCGATTCCCACTCCGAATTGGAAATTCCGTCCGCGAACATGTTCAGGTCGAACCACGGGTAGCTTGCCATGGCGAGAACTTCCCCCGTTTTCACGTCGACGGCCACTGCGGCGCCGCTTCCGCTGTGAGCAGAGCCCTTTATTGCTTTTTCCAGAGACTTCTCCGCCGCTTTCTGCAAATCCAGATCTATCGTAAGATATACGTCGCTGCCTTTTTCCGCCTTTGTCTCGCTTATGGTCTCTACGTATTCACCGGCGCTGTTTACCCTGATAGTCTTTACTCCCGGTATACCGTGAAGAACCGATTCATATGCTGCTTCTATTCCATCCTTTCCGATGAGATCAGTCGACATATATCCGTCTTCCGAAGTATAGTTCGCCGCTTCACCCTCAGAAATGGCCCCCATATATCCTATTATATGACACGCCGTGCTGTCCTCAGGGTAAATCCTCTCGGTACCCGATGTAACAGACACTCCGGCAAGCGCCGACTCCTCAAAGTATATCACGCTCTCTGTGGATACATCCTTTGCCACAGTTATAGGCATGTATCTCGTGTATCCGTTGGAAGCCACCTTGTCTCTGATTATGAATATCTTCCTGGCCTCTTCATCGGACAGGTCCTCATCTACCTTATATTTTTTTCTGAGCTGGTGAAAACACTCTTCAGCCGTCATTCCTTCATCTATCTGACTCTGAGAAAATCCGAACTTGGACCAGAAATTTCTCTTCTGAGTCTGATAGCTGTACTCCATGGTGCGCACCGTAATAGGCAGGCTTACGCCGTACTTTTCCTGAAGAGTGTTCATTGCCTCGTATCTGTCACTGTCATCTATGTTATACTCGTCGCAGACCATAGAGAAAACCTGTGATGCCGTAGTGTCGGTGGAATATCCGTTTTCCTTCAGCCATTTTTTTTCATCGCTGTCGTAGGTGTATGAAAACTTTCCTTCGTCATCTATCACTATGGCAAAATCGTCAATGCACTCGTCGCCGTTCTCAAGGAGCATGTTTACCGCCGTAAGTGCGGACTCGTTTATTTCCTCGGTACTCAGAGAGCTGGCCGTAAACATCACATTAAACGTCTGTCTGTTTCCTGCGAGAAGCTCACCGTTTCTGTCGTAAATATTGCCCCTTGGCGCCGACGTCATAATGGTCTTGGTATTCTGCTCTGACGCTTCACCGGTCCATCTGTCGTGCTGAATCACCGTAACCACGAAAAGTCTGACAGCAAGAATGACCATCAGTATTACGATGAGACCAATTATCAGCCTGTACCTGGAGTCGAAAAATCTTATGTCTTTTTTCATCTGAAATACCTGTCCCGTCTATGCCTGTTCAGCCTTACCAGGAATATAATATAGAGAATCATCCCGAACACAAAATTTCCGATAACTGCCGCCGGAATTTTCGACATAGCATAAATAAAACCGTACGGACTTCCGGCCATTGCGTATAATATCCATATCAGCACGTAATACAGCAGAATCGCGGCCAGATATATACCTGCGGCAACAATGAAATTCTCTATGTTAGTAAACTGTCTTACAAAGATGACAAGGGACACGGCAAGGACGAAGGCAATCACCGAAAATCCGGCATACTGCGCTCCCGCCATGTCCGAGAGAAGCTCCATCACGCTCCCTGTTATCAGCACTGGCAGAACTTTCTCTGATTCGAAGAAAAGGCAGAGCATCAGGCCCGATGACACTATCAGCTCCGGAGCAGCTCCCCACGGAAGAAGGGTGTTAAGAAAAGGCTGCAACACTAATGCTGCAGCGAATACCGGCACTATTACTCTGTACTTCATAATACCACCGATACCTTGTCAAGGGCCATGAAATCGACGGAAGGCGTAACTTTTATTCTGGTCAGCTGCGTGTCCGAATCATACCAGACCTCAGATACTCTTCCTATATCTATGCCGTCCGGATACATTCCTACACCTGATGTCACAAGTCTGCTGCCTTCTTTTATCTTCGACTTCTCCTCCAGCATATATCCGCTGAGTTCTCCGTCCGAAGTGCCTTCTATAATTCCGAGCATGTCGGTGTCATCTTCCGATTTAAAACTTATCTTTACGGATTCGTCTATGAGCGACATGACCTTGGCCCAGTTCCGGCCCGTCTGCGAAACCCTGCCTACCAGTCCGTCTCCACAGATTACCACATCGCCCTCTTCTATTCCGCTGTCACTTCCCCTGTTAATCGTAAAAATATTGGTCCAGTTCAGTCCGTCGAACGAAATTATGGTTGCAGTGACTATATCGTCGCTGCTTCCGATAAAGTCATAATTAAGCGCCGCAGAAAGTTCCCTGAGGTCTTCAAGTTCCTCTTCATTCAGGGACATCCTGTTCATTTCTTCCTTCAGCTCATCTATCTCATTCCTGAGCTCTTCATTTTCCTTCATAAGCTCCCTGTAGGAAAAAATACCCGAAACGTTTTCGGATATGGCACGTCCGGCCGCAGTCATATGTTTTTCCACATAAGAATACAGATTTCCAAACATGCCAGTGATTCCTCCGGAGCCGCTTCCGGACATCGAAACAGAAAAAATAATTACGGCAGCCGCCAGAATGCCGATGGCCGCAGATAAAATTTTATGTTCTCTGATCCACCTCATGAAAAATTATCCTATCTTCTCTTAACACTGGATGCGTACACCTTAAGCTTTTCAATATCGTTAAGGCTCATTCCCGTTCCCATCGCAACAGCCTCAAACGCATTCTCCGCTATGGTGGCCTTCATACCGGTTCTCTTCTCAATAAGCTTATCCAGGTTGTAGATGAGGCCTCCTCCGCCGGAAAGAACTATTCCGCTTTCGGCAATATCGGCGGCAATTTCAGGCGGAGCCTTCTCGATGGTGGCCTTGATTCCGTCTATTACAATATCCACCGACTCCTGAAGAGCCAGCATGATGTCCCTGTTAGTAACGTCGATAATCTTAGGCAGGCCCGAAATGATGTCTCTTCCGCTGGCCTTTACTGTCTTTATAATCTCATCGCCGTTTTCATCCGTATCCAGACACGCCGCACCGGCCTGAATCTTCAGATTTTCGGCAGTCTTCTCTCCTATGAGGAGCGAATGTCTCTTTCTCACGTACTGAATTATAGCGTCATTGAACTTATCTCCTGCGTGTCTGATGGACGTGCTGGCAACTATACCGCCCAGCGCCACGATGGCTATGTCGGTGGTTCCACCGCCTATGTCGGCTATCATACAAGCCGTAGCGCTGTCTACATCGAGTCCCGCTCCTATAGCTGCCGCCATAGGCTCTTCCAGAATGTAAACCTCTGACGCTCCCATCTGACGTACTATTTCTTCTACAGCTCTCTTTTCAACTTCCGTTACTCCGCTTGGAACTCCGACGACAACTCTGAAATTCTTTATTCTGTTGGCAGATACGGCTTTTGCAATGAACTCACTGAGCATGTCGGCCGTCTTGTCAAAGTCTGAAACAACGCCGTCCTGGAGGGGTCTTATGACGGAAATGTTGGCAGGCGCCTTTCCTATCGTGTCCTTTGCCTCCCTGCCGACAGCCAAAGTAACATTTCTCCGGTTATCCACGGCTATAACGGAAGGCTCGTTCAGAACGATTCCGCTGTCCTTTATATAAATAAGGGTGTTGGCTGTTCCAAGGTCAATACCCATGTCCTTAACAGATAAAAAATTCATCATCTATACTACCTCCGAATTATCGTCAGATTTCCTATGGGGTCTCATTCCATAAGCCCTGAGCCCCGCATGCTTACATAATGTCCGTCACCTATTATAATGTGATCCAGCACTCTGATTCCCAGTATCTTACCGGATTCTACCAGTCGTTCCGTAGTCCTGATATCATCACTGCTGGGGCTGGGGTCTCCGCTTGGATGATTATGGACGAAGATTACGGCAGAAGCTGATTTTCTAACCGCCTGCGAAAACACCTCTCTGGGATGCACTACTGCAGCAGAAAGCTCCCCTATGGAAACATCATCGCAAAACAGCGCCTTTCCCTTTGCATTGACGAGCAGGCACTTGAAATATTCTTTTTTCTTATACCTGAGCTCCTCCATGAACATTTCGGCAACACTTTCAGCGGACTCCGCAGTGAATGCGCACCTCGCTCCTGCAGATGAAATCCGTTTTCCCAGCTCAACTGCGCCTGCCAGTGCGCACGCCTTGGCTTTTCCTATTCCTTTAAGCTTCATGAGCTCGTCGGGAGAAAAGCTTCCCAGACCCTTAAGTCCTCCGTCGGCTGCCGCCAGAATCTCTTCTGCCAGATGAACGGCTGATGTATTCCTGGTTCCCGTCCGGAGTATAAGCGCTATCAGTTCGGAATTTGACAGGCTCTCCATGCCGCAGGAAAATGCTTTTTCTACAGGGCGTTCGTCTTCAGGTAAAAGTTTTATCCGCATATATCCCTCCGTTTCCGGGACATTAAGCGGCAAAAATCAAAGTACGAAATATCACCTTTAATTATATCATTTTACATGCGTCTGTGCAAATCCTGTTTATAACTTCTTCAGCCGTCATATCGGTCGTGTCCAGCAGAACCGCATCGTCTGCCCGGCGCAGAGGTGTGACCTCTCTGGTGGAGTCGTTATGATCTCTTTCGCAGGTTTCAGAAAGTATCCTGTCATAGCTTACATCCTGTCCCTTTGCAATAAGTTCTCTGTATCTTCTCGATGCCCGTTCTTCCGGTGAAGCGGTTATGAAATACTTAAGCTCGGCATCGGGAAGCACCACCGTTCCTATGTCTCTTCCGTCCATAACCACGCTCTTTCTGCCCGCCATGCCCTGCTGAATCTCCACCAGCTTTTTTCTTACCGATGCGAGAGCCGAACACGCAGATGCGGCCATGGATATCTCCGGCGTGCGGATTCTGTCATTTACAATTTCTCCGTCGAGAAAAATATTTCCTTCACTGAAATCTATCTCGGTGCTGTTTAAAAGCTCTGCCAGCCTGTCATCCTCCACCGGCTCCACCTTCTTCAGCTTCATCTTATATCCGAGAGCTCTGTACATGGCTCCCGTGTCTATATAATCGATTCCCAGTCTTTCTGCCACGGCTTTAGCCACCGTGCTCTTTCCCGCTCCGCTGGGGCCGTCAATTGCAATTCTTATCATCTTACATTCTCCCTCACTAAAGCCTCGTTTCCTATTTCTTTCCCATAAGTTTCTCTATTTCGCTGATGAATGTATTCACATCAGTGAACTGCCTGTATACTGATGCAAATCTTACGTATGCCACCTGATCCACATCCTTGAGCCTGTCCATAATCAGCTCGCCTATAAATGAGCTTTTGACTTCTTTTTCCATCATATTGTTCAGACCCCGTTCAATTTCACCGACGATCTTCTCGATATCGTCCATGGCGACAGGTCGCTTCTCACAGGCTTTGATTATCCCGTTCATCATCTTGCTGCGGTCGAAGGCCTCTCTTCTGCCGTCTTTCTTCACCACCATAATTATGGATTCCTCAACCTTCTCATATGTGGTGAAACGTCTGCCGCACCGCTCGCATTCTCTTCGTCTTCTTATGGCTCTTCCGTCCTCAGTCGGTCTCGAATCTATCACTTTCGTATCTGTGTTTTCACAGTAGGGACATTTCATTTCACATTCTCCTTTGCCAAAAACGTTAAACGCCTGTAAAGCATTACGTCTGTGCTAATTATACAATATTTCTCTATGGTTTACCACACTAAAACAGGCGGTTAACCGCACCAGTCTGCGGCCGTCCGCCTGCAAATAAACACAATCCGCTACTCAGCCTCTTTCTCGTCGCCTTCGGTCTTAACGCCGTACTCCATCACCTTGTCCAGCACTTTATCAAGAAGGAGTCCTACCTTCCACTGATTGGCGTCTGCATATTCCTCTATGGTCTGTCCGAAGGCCTGCTCAAAAGTATCTTCCGTGTAACCGCTTTTTTCAAGTGTATCGGTAAGATATTCCTTATATTCCTTATCGGATATTTCTATGTTCTCCTCCCTGACGATGTAATACATCACCATTTCCTGAAGAACCGTATCCTTTGCATACTGTTCCTTGCTGTCGTCAAACTCTTCCTGCGTCATTCCCAGATAGCCTGTGAGAAAATCATCCCATTCCATGCCGTACGAATCAGCCTGAGATTTATACTGGGACTCTATGTTATCCGCCGCTTTCTTTGCCTCGTCCAGCTCCTTCTCCGGGTATTCTATAACCTCGGAGCCTGAAACTATCTCGTCCCACAGGGCCTCTTTAGTGTTGAGATCCTCCTGGCTTTCCTTCTGCTCCAGAAGTTCGTCCTTCACGACCTGTCTGTACTCTTCAACAGTGTCGACATCAGAGTTCTCGCTGACAAAATCTTCATCAAGTTCAGGAACGTTTTCTATGCTCTTGGAATTAATGGTAACCTCAAACACCACATCTTTACCTGCGACTTCCTCATTGTGATAGTCATCAGGGAACTTGAGATTAAGCGTAACCGTCTCGCCCACATCATGACCTATAAGCCCGTCGGTAAATCCGTCAATCATCTGAGTAGTTCCTATGGTGATGTCCGAAGAATCGGTGGATCCGCCGTCAAAAGCTTCTCCGTCAATGGTTCCGGCATACGCCACGTTGATGGTATCTCCGTCTTCAACGGTACCTTCAGTGACGTTTTCCGTAGTCGCAGCGGCCTGGAGTCTGGAATCTATCTCCGAATCAACCTCTTCGTCAGTCACGCTCACCTCGTTAACGGTGTATTCCAGTCCTTTATATTCCGCAACCTTTACATATTTGGAAAGGTCATAATCATAAGGCTTTTCCTTAGGCCAGAGAAGTATTAAAGCAATAATGCCTGCCAGAACAACTACAGCAGCGATGCCGGTAATGAGAATTTTCTTATTCATGGTTACCTTCCTGTAAAATAATTTAATCCGTACATAACAGCCGGAAACCTCTTCCCGGCTGTTACACACGGACTATTGTATCACTTTGAAAGGGAATTTACAAACCCTTCCCGTTTATTTTCATCTAATCAACACAAATAAATCATTCACCGTATTTCATGTAATTATCAAGCTGCAGCTTAAGCTCTTCGAGCTCGTCCTTAAGCCTTGCCGAAACGGCTCCCGGATTGCGTTTTAAAATCTTTACAAACCTGGCGTTTTCAAGAGCTCCGCGTTTTGAAAGTTCCTCTAAAACCACGCTGACCTTATCCTTCGCATCGGATACCTTCTCGTCCAGCTCCCGGCGGCGCCTCTTAAGGTCGTCCTCCGCCATTGCGTAGACAAAGTCTGCGCGGCGCTGGATTTTCTGTATCGTCTCGCTGCCCTCCGCCATTTCCTTAAGCAGCTTCTTAAGATCGAGAGCCTCGTATACGGATACGGTAGTGTCTGCGGCAAGCACGATGGTGAGGCCGTGAGTCAGTATTTCCGTCAGTCTGTAGGGAATGGCCGTAACCAGATCCATCACCGGCGGGTTTACGAACTTTACGAGAAGGACGGAAAACAGTCCCCATCCCAGGGATACCCCGAGACATATGTGTCCCTTCAGGTTGAACCTGTGCTTCGAATAGTCCCAGTATCTTACGCCGAAGATTCTCTGCATGGCGTCGCCCGTAAAATACTCCAGAATCGTCGAGCTTATCATGCCTATAACGTATACCAGCCAGAGATTTTCTCTCACCCCGAAGGTGCTTAAGAGAATCACTATGGCTCCCGAGCCGTATATAGGCAGAAACGGCCCGTGGAGAAACCCCCTGTTACAGAACTTTCCGGCTCTCACCGAAACGTAACACGTCTCCCAAATCCAGCCTATAAAGCAATAGGCGTAAAACAGCAATACCCACTGTGCAAATGTCATTTTTCTTCTCTCTCTTCCCTGTCGCAGCTTCCGGATAATCCGCATCCGGAGCAGCCCATATCGCAGCTTATATTTTCAAGCTGCTCAAGTCCTTTAAGTTCATCGTCTTTCTTATTTTCCCTGTCCATAGCCGCGCTTTTGTCCGCCGCCCATACGGCGAGAAACCCGATAAGGCCGATTATTACCGCCGCAATCACTATGTATATGAGATGACTTAGAAAGTACTGCATTATTTATACCCCCTTTGTTAGAATACTACACCTGATATTTCTACGAGAAGTCCCCACGCCACTCCGAGGCCGTACAGAACGGCCAGAATCAGGGCGTTGGATTTAGGGCTTCTGTTTTCTTCGAACAGCACCAGCACGCCTGCGCCCGAACTTACCAAAAGTCCGCTCATCATGGCTCCCGCTCCTATTACACCGTCAAGGTAAAGCTGGGAAATTATGACGGAAGCCGCGCAGTTTGGAATGAGTCCGATGAGCCCTGCGACGATTTCCCCGAGAACAGGTATGTCGCCGAGGACGGAGCCTAAAGCGTCCTGTCCCACCGTATGAATTACGATATTCAGGACCAGCGTTACCGCAAATATAAAGGCGAAAACCTTGATTGTATGGGCCGCAGCATCGGCGATTATCCCGCGGTGACGGTGTCCGCATCCGCAGCCGTTTTCGCCGTGGTCATGTCCCACATGGCAGTCGCCACCATCTTCTGCGTGAAATGATTTTGCCGGTCTGCGTCTGCATACCCTGTCCAGAACCGGTCCTGCCAGAGTTCCGCTTATTACCGCCATGACAAATTTTGCGGCCAGAATGGAAAGGATAGTCGCCGCCGGAGCCTTCGCCGCCACGAATACTGGCAGCATCTCGTCGGAAGTGGACATGAATACCGCAAGGAGCGCTCCCGCTCCGATGATTCCCTTGGAGTAGAAGCCTGCGGCCACGGCGGAAAATCCGCACTGAGGAACCACTCCCAGAGCCGCTCCCACAGCCACGCTTCCCTTCCCCGCTCCTGTTATTAACTTTTTAGCGTGCTCCCCCGCCGCCGTCTCCAGAATCTCTATTACCAGATAGGTTCCGAAGAGAAAAGGCAGAAGGACGAGACTGTCCTTTAGGGAGTGGATGAGAATGTGCGCCATGGGCCGTCCGTTCCTTTTATCTTAAAGCGAGGATCCTGTTCACGATTTCGTGAGCCACGTCCTCCTTCGTCATGAGGCTTAAAGCCTCTTCGTTATCCTTCGTTATTATTACTACCGCGTTGGTGTCGGTTCCGAAGCCGGAGCCGGCGTCCTTAAGGTTGTTCGCCACTATCATGTCGGCGTTTTTCTTCTTCAGCTTCTTCACGGAGTTTTCTATCATGTTCTGAGTCTCCATGGAAAAACCGCAGAGGAACTGATGAGTCTTGTGTTCCCCCATGTATTTCAGTATGTCCTGTGTTCTCCTAAGGCTTATGGACATATCGTCGTCGCTTTTCTTTATCTTTTCATCGGAGAAGGTATCCGGAGTGTAGTCGGAAACAGCCGCCGCCATTATGACTATGTCTGCATCGTCAAAGCCGGCTCTGACCGCGTTAAACATATCCTCTGCGCTCTCCACGTTCTCCGTTCTGACAAAGTCCGGCATCTTTGCTGTGGTAAAGGCCTTTACCAGAACCACATTCGCGCCTCTGAGCATGCACTCCTTTGCGAGAGCCGCTCCCATTTTCCCGCTGGAGTGATTGGTTATAAATCTTACGGGATCAAGAGACTCTCTCGTCGCCCCTGCCGTAACTATCACCTTAAGGCCTTTCATATCCTTTTCCCTTGCCACCGCCTTTTCCACTGCGGCAAAGAGCTCCTCCGGCTCGGGCATCTTGCCCTTTCCCGTGTCTCCGCAGGCAAGGTAGCCTTCAGCCGGCTCCAGAACCTTCACTCCGTAGCTTCTCAGCCTGTCCAGATTGTCCTGAGTGACAGGATTTTCGTACATAGCCGTGTTCATGGCCGGAGCCACTATCTTCTCGCATTTTGCGGCAAGGAAGGTGGTGGTGAGCATGTCGTCGGCAATTCCGCAGGCGGTCTTCGCTATGACGTCGGCCGTTGCAGGAGCTATGATGAACACGTCCGCCCTCTTTGCCAGAGCCACGTGCTCCACGTTGAACTCAAAGTTTCTGTCAAAGGTGTCAACCAGGCACTTATTTCCCGTCAGCGTCTCAAAGGTTATGGGGTTTATGAAGTTGCAGGCGTTCTTCGTCATTATGACGTGAACGTCCGCCCCGGTCTTTGCAAGTCTGCTCGCAAGGTATGCGGTCTTATACGCCGCAATACCGCCGCCTATTCCTATTACTACAGTCTTATTTTCGAACATCACTTTTCCTCCGCAGCAAGGCGGCATATTTTCTTTACCGCATCTTCCGTAAGGTCAGAAACGGTTTCTCCGTTTATGCCCGCTATTAAAGTATTACACTTGTTCATCGGTATTAAAACTTTTTTGGCCCCGGCAGCCGTAATGCTTTCCGCCATCTTTGCCGTAACCTCTCCCAGCAGGGAGTCCGCCATAATGATTCCCACAGGGCCCGTAATCACGTCAGCCCTCGTAGAAGCGACCCTCACCGGATTCTCTCCCGTAGCCCCCTCGTCAGCGCCCGCCTTGAGCATGGCCGCCGTCGCTGCGCTGTTTGTCCCTATGGCGAGGACCTCCGCCTCCGGGCACGCCTTTTTAATCTTTTCCGTCAGAGAAGCGCCCAGACGCCCTCCCTGACCGTCTACAACCATTACTATCATTTGCTTTCCTCTACCGTATAATCTGTAATTCCTTCTCCCGTGTTAGGGGAAATCAGTGAATAAACCGTATCCGCTCCGAAGGCGACGAGAAGTATGCAGCACACCGATACCGCCGCCCTTTTCGGAATCCGTTTAAATATCTCGTCAAACAGCGGCGCCAGCACGTAGACAAAGGCGAGGCCGCCGACTCCGAACACGAGAAGCCCCTCGGCGCAGACTCTTCCCTGAATGTTCAGGAAGTAGCCCGAGTAGTTCCACCAGTACGTATGCTGAGTCTCCCACAGGAATGTGGCCACGCTGTATTCCACCACTCCGCAGAGTATTACCGTAAGCACGAACATGAGCGCCGGCCTGTCGGCAAACCTCCTTAAAAGCACCAAAATCAGCACGCCTCCGCTGCCGTAAATAGGAAGCCACGGCCCGTGAAAGAACCCTCTGTTTACGAATACACCGTCGTTGAACAGGTGGAGAGATACCTCCCAGCACCATCCGATTAACGAGAAGACGAAGAACATGAGAATGAGAGACGTCACCGTGTAATTCCTGTGGTAGTCTATCTTTATCCAGTTCCTGCCTCTTTCATTGTAGAGAGGATTCTTTTCAACGGGATAGTCGTCAAGGTCCGTAGTCTCGGGATACAGATATTCGTCTCCCAGAAGCTCTGCAAGCTCCAGTCCGTCAGCCTTTGCTTTCGCCCTCAGCTGATAGTACATCTCTCCGTATACCGTATCCATGTACGGCGTGATCCATACCCACTTGAGAATGCCCAGTGGCACTAAAAGATTGAGAGCGTACCAGCCGATATACGAAAGATCCAGGACAAAGGCCTTCCACTTGTAGCCTTTCATCATCTTCTTCGACAGCCTGAAGACGTCCCTGTGGTTTATCTCAGGGTTTTCCGCAAGAATATACGGAATCATCTTGTACGAATAGACTTTTATGAAGCCTCCTATTACGGTCAGATCCCACAGAAACTGGAAGACGGACTTCTTCAGCATTATGAGGCCGATCCTTGCGCCCTTCCTTGCCCGCCACGGGAAGAAAACCCTGTCGAATTTAACTTCTCCGTACCGCTTGTTCTCCATTATAAAGCGGCAGTGTCCCACCTGAATGACGTTCACTATAAATACGCCAAAGACTGCCGACAGGAACACTCCGACCATTATCACGATACCTTCGCCGAACTTGTCCTTGAAGACCATATCGTTTACGGAATTCAGTGTTCCGTAAAGCACCGACCTTTCGGCGGTGATGGTATTGTACACCTGCGCCAGCACGCCTTTCTTCGGCGTGTAGTGGTCTCCCAGGAAGGTGAGGACTTCGGCCTCGTCCGTTCCCTCCGCCGCCGTCTCGATACTGTTATACCAGTCGTTTATTATGTTGGCGTTGGAATTGGTGTAAAGTCTTCCGCTGTTGATTCCGGCAATCTCCGTTTTCGGTGTACGGAAGTTAAGTCCCGTAGTCAGCAGGGTTACGAGGATCATTACTCCCACTATGCGCCAGTAATTCTTACTCAGGGACTTCTTTCCCTCGCTTTTAATTTCTCTTCTGTTCCATTTCCACATGGTTTTCCCCCGGCCTCATCTCAGTGTCATCCGTTAAAGCTTACATCTATAATCATAACTTCGTTGTCTGTTCCTATCCTCATGGGCGGTCCCCACACTCCGACCCCCGAAGTGACAAAGGACGTCATGTTTCCTTCTTTCATCACTCCGTACGGGTTATCCCAGGCAATGTTTATGGTAAGATTCCCCGGAAATATCTGTCCGTCGTGGGTGTGGCCGGAAAGGTCTATATCCGCTCCCGCCTCCGAAAGTTCGGAGAGCTCGCCCGGCTGATGATCTATGACTATTACAGGCTTTGTCATGTCCGCATCCTTAAGAAGCTCTGAAGGTGAAAGCCTGCCATACCCTTCCTTTTCGGACTTTGACGGATCCTTTCGGCCTGCTATGTATACGCCTTCACCTGTGAGAACCGTTTCGTCCTCAAGGAGAATGACCCCCGCATCGTCAAGGAACTCTCTGAACTTCTCATCGTCCTTTGCGCCTCCTCCGAAGGTAAAGCCTACGAGAATCATCTCCTCAACGTCGTGGTTTCCCCAGCAGGCGTAAGTCGGATACTTATCGGTCATCTCCTTCAGAGTCTCGACCATTTCTGTCTTATCCGGTATGGCGTCGTACTCGTTGTCGAATATGTCCCCCGCCATTACGACCATATCCGGATTCTCGTCCTCTATAATGTCAACCATCTTCCGAATGTGGTCTACGGATGAGTTGTATCCTATGTGAAGGTCGGCTACGAGGGCTATTCTAAGTTCGTCCGTGTTTGCCGCCTTGTTCACGGCAACCTCCTCGTGAACGACCGATATGTCCTTTCCGTGGATAATCCCGTAGCCTCCTGCCCCAAGGACGACTATTATCACGCAGAGGCCGCCTGCTATGAATCTCTTTCTGTCCGGGTGGTTTTCCTTCCAGACCGTCCTGTTCAGAACGAATCTGGCGCCGTCTCCTACGATGAGGGCCACCGCTCCTATGAGCAAAATCCCCGTCCAGTAGTTGGTTATGTATTTCAACCAGCTGTGAACGGGCTCTGCCGTAATAAGCATTCCCGTTACAGGGCTTAACGCAAAGAACGCATACACCGTTATGACGGCGGCCCACACCGCCGGGTGCTCCAGCCTTGTGTGGCACGCTCCCAGCCACCTGAGCAGCCTTATGACAATGTATATGTTCATTGCGATGTAGAAGGGAGATAAGAATACCGCTATCATTACTTCTCTTTCTCTCCCGTCGCTTCAAGAATCGCAGTTTTGGCCTCTTTCAGGGTAACGCCTGTCTTTTCGGCAAGCTCTCTGGCGCTGTCAAACTCGGCCTTTACCCTTCTCACTCCGTATCCTTCGGAAACCTTTGCACGCACCTTTACTCCGGAAACCTCTCCGGAAATCTCCCGGCGCTTTAAAGTATATCTTCCGAATTTCTGCTCTCTTATACCTATGGACGAAGTGTGCCTGAACATGGTCTCCGCCATTGCTTTCCTGTCCTTCTCCCTGCAAAGGCAGCAGAGCTTCACGGCAGGTCTTGACTTTTTCATGGTGACGGCCTGCGCATAGGCGTCCAGGGCCCCCGCTTCCATCAGCTTTTCAATGGCAAAGCCTATATCCTCTCCGGTCATATCGTCTATGTTGGCGGAAAGCTCGTAAACCTCATCGTCATACGCCTCCCGCTTTTCTGCGGTTTCTTCTCCTATGAGCGCCCTGACGCAGTTAGCGTGGTTCTCAAAACGTTTCGTTCCTATGCCGTAGCCTGCCGCCTCCACTGTCATAACCGGCATGGCTCCGAAGGAATCCGCAAAATGCTTTATCAGCGCGGCTCCCGTCGGCGTGCAGAGCTCCGACTCCACCTTCCCCGAATAGCACGGAACTCCTCTTAAGATGAGCTCCGTTGCAGGGGCAGGCACCGGAAGAATCCCGTGGGCGCACTTTACGCTTCCCGACCCTGTGTTTACGGGAGAAACCACTATCCTGTCAGCGCCGATTTCATCTATGAGCATGCAGCAGCCCGCCACGTCCGCCACCGCGTCCAGGCTTCCCACCTCGTGGAAGTGAACGTGCTTCATGTCGATGCCGTGAACGGTGCTCTCCGCAGCCGCAATTACTTCATATACTTTCTTTGCGTTCTCCCTGGCATTATCTGAAATGTCAAGGCCGTCCAGAATTTTATTCACGTCATCTATTCCGTGATGATGGTGTTCATGGTGATGATGGTGTTCATGGTGATGATGGTGTTCGTGGTGGTGATGATGATCATGGTCATGATGATGGTGGTCATGGTCATGGTCGTGATGGTGGTCCAGCTCCTCCGCTCCGTATATTTCCACCTTCATGTGGGTGCCGTGAATTCCGCAGCTTTCTGCTTTCTCCGCCTCGACACGAAGCCCCGGAACTCCCATGGCGTTAAGCCTTTCTATGAGCTCGGGACGGCTTCCCGCCGCCTCCCAGAGGGCCGCCATGAGCATGTCTCCCGCGGCTCCCATTTCGCACTGTATGTACAAAGTCTTCATCTACTTTTCTCCCATTCTGTTTATCATGCTTGCAAGATAGCCCGCTCCGAACCCGTTGTCGATGTTCACCACGCTGACTCCGCTGGCGCAGGAATTGAGCATGGAAAGAAGGGCCGTTACTCCTCCGAGAGCCGTTCCGTATCCTACGCTTGTAGGCACGGCTATAACGGGACAGTCGGCAAGTCCCCCTATTACGCTGGCAAGGGCTCCCTCCATTCCTGCGATGGCGATTATGACGTTGGCGTTCATTATGTCCTCGCTGTGGGAGAGAAGTCTGTGAATGCCCGCAACTCCCACGTCGTACAGTCTTTTCACCTTGTTGCCGAAAACCTCCGCCGTAATGGCGGCCTCCTCGGCTACTGGTATGTCACTGGTTCCGCCCGTCGCGACGAGAACGGTTCCGCTGTACTTAACCTCGCTCTTTTCCCCTGCGATTCCGATTCTCGCATCGGGGTGATAGGTGAACGGAATGTCCTTATGGAAATAATCCGCCGCCTCCCTGCTCATTCTCGTTATGAGCACGGTCTTCTGTCCGCCTCCGTACAGCGCGTGGGCTATGGTATCTATCTGCTCCGGGGTCTTGCCCGCCCCGTAGATGACTTCGCTCATGCCCTGTCTCACGCCTCTGTGACTGTCTAAAACAGCCATGCCTTCTATTTCCTCAAAGGGTTCCATCTTCATCTTAAAGAGAGCATCCTCCACGGAAGTTTCACCCTTTGCAACATTCTCAAGCAGCTTCTTTATCTCAATCTGATCCATTTCTCTCCTCCAGGTCGATAACAATGCCGTCATACAGCCCGTCAAGGGCTTTCTTTATTTCTTTTCTCACGGCGAAAGCCTTCTCCATATCGGTTGCCGTAAGCTGAAGCTTTCCGGTTCCCCCCATATACCTTATCCTGAAGTCGCGGAATCCCAGGCTTTTCAGCGCCTCCTCAGCTTTTTCGGTCCTCGCAAGCTTATCTTCCGTAATCTCTTCACCCGCCGGAATCCTCGTGGCCAGACATGCATAGGAAGGCTTGTCCCACGTGAAAAGTCCCGCTTCCTTTGAAAGCCTCCTTACGTCCGCCTTGGTAAGGCCCGCCTCTTTCAGAGGCGACAAAACCTTCAGTTCTTTAATCGCTTTCATTCCCGGACGGTCCCCCGCATCGTCGCTGGCGTTGGTTCCGTCGAGGAGCACATCGTATCCGTCCCTTAAAGCCGCCGCCGCAACGGCGGAAAAAATACGCATCTTGCAGTAATAGCATCTGTCCGGCGGATTCATCCTCACCTTATCGTCCGCAAGCGCGTCAAGCTCTATAATCTCAAGACTTGCTCCCATCTCGCCGGCTGCTCTCACCGCGTCCGCAAGCTCAAAGGCCGGCTGAAAGGCCGTCTTTACATAATACGCTTTTATGTCCGCTCCCGCTTTCAGCCCCGCATAGAGAAGGTAGACTGAATCCACCCCGCCGGAAAAGCCTAAAGCGACTTTCGGATGTTCTTTAAAAAAATCCTTTAACTCCATCTCACACCCCGTATTTTTTCGTTAAACTTCTCGGAAAATGCACATTTTGTCATGAGTATATAATACCCTACAACCCTTTAAATTACAAGAGCCCTATGCAAAAGGACGTCCCGTCATATGCCGGAACGTCCCCTGTTTTCTCAATTTATTTTCCGCAGTTAGCCTTAGCGGTTTCGCAGAGCTGTGCAAAGCCTGCAGCGTCGTGGATAGCCATCTCGGAGAGCATCTTTCTGTTGATTTCGATTCCGCTCTTCTTAAGACCGTCCATGAGTCTGCTGTAGGACATACCGTTCATTCTTGCAGCAGCGTTGATTCTTGCAATCCACATCTGTCTGTACTGTCTCTTCTTCAGCTTTCTTCCCACGTATGCGGAACGGAGAGCTCTCATTACAGCCGGATTAGCCGCTCTGAAAACCTTGCTCTTAGCGCCGTAGTAGCCCTTAGCCTGCTTTAAAATCTTCTTATGTCTCTTATGTGCGTTAACACCCTTTTTAACTCTTGCCATTTATGTTTACCTCCTTACCTTTCCTATTTAGCCATTGATCTTAACATTCTCTTCTCGTCAGCGCTGGACAGAGTGGTAGCCTTTCTCAGGCCTCTCTTTCTCTTAGCCGTCTTCTTAGTAAGGATGTGGCTCTTATATGCCTTGTTTCTCTTAACCTTACCGCTTCCGGTAAGCTTCATTCTCTTGCATGCGCCTCTGTGGGACTTCATCTTATTCTTTGCCATCTGATTTACCCTCCTATGATAATTATTATTGTCTACTTTTCCGGTTTAGGTGCTAAGAACATTGTCAGGCTTCTGCCTTCGAAGGTCGGCTTCTTATCGACTACGCCGACGTCTGCGCAGATTTCCGCAAACTTGTCCATTACCTCGCGGCCTCTGGCTGTATGATCTCTCTCTCTTCCGCGGAAGCGAAGGGATACCTTCACCTTATCGCCGTCCTTTAAGAATTTGGATGCGGTGGTCGCCTTTACCTGTATGTCGTGATCCTCGATGAAAGTGCTGAGTCTGATCTCCTTCACCTGCATGGTCTTCTGCTTTTTCCTGGCTTCCTTCTCACGCTTCTGAAGGTCGTATCTGTACTTTCCGTAGTCGAGAAGCTTGCATACCGGCGGCTTGGCGTTAGGAGAAATGTTTACAAGGTCCAGCTTCTTTTCCTCGGCTAATGCCAGAGCTTCTTCTCTGCTGATGATACCTATCATTTCACCGTTTTCGTCGATGACGCGCAGCTCCTTATCACGAATTTCTTCGTTGATCTTGTTCTCCTTGCTAATAACGAGCACCTCCTGTGTAATATAAAAGCGGATACATGAAGTATCCGCTCACACGCACGCAAAAAGCGCACCGTTTCCAAAGTATTAACCCTGACAAAGCCTTCTGTCCGCAGGGTGAGAAGCGGATAACTTCTTCTTCATACCCTGATAGTTTAACATTCGGGGCAGGGCTTGTCAATGAGAATTTCTCGGGTTTTGAGGGTTTTTTGCCGTTTTCCGGTTATTTTACAGTTACAATCTCGTAGCTTCTGCTTCCAAGACCTATCTTCTCGCCGTGAGCGAGGCAGGTCTTATACTCGGTGTTCGGGTTGGCATTGTCGAAGTGGTCGTGATGGTCACAGAAGCCCTCCTTTGCCATTTCCTCGGTCAGCTGGGTGTTAGGCATCGGATCCTGCCTGAGACATGCGTCCACGCAGGCCTGATCTAACGCCAGAGGATCAAAAGATGCAAATATGCCGATGTCAGGGAGGATAGGCACGTCGTTTCCGGCATGGCAGTCGCAGGTCGGAGATATGTCGCATACTACGGAAATGTGGAAGTTCGGTCTTCCGTCCACCACAGCCTTTGTATATTCGGCCATACGGCAGTTAAGCTCCTTTACGGCCGCATCCTGAGCAAAATCAATTGCGTCAAAGTTGCAGGCTCCTATACATCTTCCGCAGCCCACGCAGTTGTCCGCATTCAGGGTCATCTTCCCAGTCGCCTCGTCAAAGCGAAGGCCGTCGTTGGCGCACTCTTTGAGGCATCTCTTACATCCGCGGCACTTTTCCGGGTCTATGATAGGCTTGCCGTTGCAGTGCTGATCTTTCTTTCCGGCTCTGGAGCCGCATCCCATTCCTATGTTCTTAATGGTTCCGCCGAAGCCTGTCATCTCGTGGCCCTTGAAGTGAGTAAGGGAGATGAAAATGTCGGCGTCCATAACGGCATGACCTATTTTCGCTTCTTTAACGTATTCTCCGCCTTTAACGGGAACGGCTATGTCGTCTGTACCCTTGAGTCCGTCGCCTATGATAACGGGACATCCTGCGGAAAGTGGTGTAAATCCGTTTTCCCATGCGCAGTAAAGATGCTCGAGTGCATTCTTTCTGCTTCCCGGATAAAGGGTGTTGCAGTCGGTCAGGAAAGGCTTTCCTCCGAGACTTTTAACGGTATCCGCAACGGCCTTTGCGTAGTTCGGCCTTAAAAAGCTCATGTTTCCAAGCTCGCCGAAGTGCATCTTGATAGCTACGAACTTTCCGTTCATATCTATCTGATCGATGCCCGCCGTCTTTATAAGCCTCTTCAGCTTGTCGGCAGGTCCCTCGTCCGGTCTGCATCTGAAATCGGTAAAATACACCTTGGATACGTTCTTGTTGTTTTCCATGTTCAAATTCTCCTTCAGGTTAAATTATTAATTCCGCTTTAAGCATCTTCAGTATGAAAGGCTGTACCAGCCCCTTTATCGTCCGGCTGTCAAGACTTATTCCGGCAATTTCCATGGCCTTCGTCTGCTTTTCCGTGTGATGGGAGTAAGGGTAAACGCCGAACATAAACGGGAAGAGTCCGTAGACGAAGTCCTGCCTGTCCCCGTCGTTCATGGACGGGAAGAACTTTTTCAGCGCGTCTTCGACCGCTCTCAGCGAAACCGCATAGGCCCTCTTGAATTCGACCAGATTTTCCAGCCTGCTGTTTACCTCCATGTCGTATATGTTCATGGACATAAGCTTCAGCATACATTCCCTCTTTTCGAGAATTTCCGCCATGGCCGACGCGAATTCCTCAGCCGTCGCCGTCTCCGCCGACTCCGTAAACCGGGTTATATCGCAGGCCCATGCTTCATGCTCCCGCTGCAGAAGAGCCAGAAAAATTTCTTCCTTTGTCCGGAAATAGTTGTATATGGACGTGCGGGTAAAGGACGTCTCGTTTCCTATATCACGAATGGTAATATCTCTGAAGCTCATGGTTTCATAAAGTCCGGCGCAGGCGTCTATTATTTCCTCGCGCCTTGCCTCCGTAAGCTCCTTTGAACCTTTTGGCATATCCGTCCATCTCCTCTATTCGCTCAGTACATTCTTCGCCCATTCTCCGGCGCCGGAACCGTTAAGGAGTCTGCCCTTCTTCCACTGCGCTCCCTCGCAGCACTTCTTCATGCTTTCCTCCGCGCCGCCGATTCCGCTTCCTCCCGACGTTGCGAAAGGAATCACCGTCTTTCCGGCAAAGTCATAGCTTTCCAGGAAGGTGTCCACTATCTTAGGCTCCACGTACCACCATACAGGAAATCCCACGAAAACCGTATCATACTGCTCCATACCTTTAACAGGTTCTGCTATCTCCGGACGGCAGTCCGTGTCGTTCATTTCTATGGTGCTGCGGCTCTTCTTGTCTGTCCAGTCCAGATCCGCCTTCGTATATGGCTGTGCCGGCCTGATTTCATAAAGATTGCCGTTTACGGCTCCGGCAATTTCCTCAGCCGTACGTTTTGTAACTCCGCTCGCTGAAAAATATGCCACCAAAATCTTACTCATGATATCACACTCCTCTTTGTCGCTTTTTATGACTGTTTCTTAAGTTGTTTTAACGGCGCAGTGCTTCGGCGACTCATTCTGACGCCGTGTCACTATGTGTAGTATATCACCTTACTGACACAATGTCAATAAACTTCTGATGAAGCAAAAACAGCCCTCCGATATGGAGGGCTGCCCGTGGTGCGTCATACAGGACTCGAACCTGCGGCCTACTGATTCGGAATCAGGCACTCTATCCAACTGAGCTAATGACGCATAACACAGTTAGTATAATAGAGTTTTACGGCCTTTGTCAAGGTTCCCGGCTGCGCCTGATCAGTTCTTTTTTCTATCCCGCCTTTTACGTGCGGCAATGCTTCCCGAAAATACCATTGCGCTCAGTAATATTACCGTGAAAAACGCCAGCCTCGATTCGTCTCCCGTTTTAGGGACCGGGGTTATTCTCTCGTTTTCTATTGATATGCTTACAGTTCCCCCGTTCTCATCGATTTTCACAGGAAATTTTTCCCCGCTGAGGGCAAAACCGTCAGGCGGCTCTATCTCCAGAACGATATACTCGCCGTAAGGAATCTCTTCAAAAGCAAAACGTCCTCTTTCATCTGATACGGCAGTCATCAGGGCGTTTTCGTCCGTGAAATCCTCTGTTTCTGACGAAAAAAGTCCTATCAGCGCGCCCTTAAGAGGTTCGCCTGCTTCATCAGTCTTTATCCCCTCTATGCTTCCT
>DXHZ01000070.1 GCA_019113145.1 Candidatus Avanaerovorax faecigallinarum | reverse complement strand
TTTGGAAGAGGCATCACGGATATATTCCCGACGCCATAGTGGTGGAAGGCCCGAAGGCGGGAGGCCATCTTGGTTTCGACAGGAAGGATCTTCTCGCCGGAACCTGCGCGCCTCTTACAGAAACGGTTGGGGAGGTCAGCAGGCTTTTCCCTGACATTCCGGTCTTTGGCGCCGGAGGTGTGAGATCGCCTGAAGACGTGAAGGCCGTCATAGATGCGGGAGCCTGCGGAGTTCAGGTCGCCACACCTTTCATACTGACTGAGGAGTGCGATGCGTCGGAGGGCTTTAAGAGAGCCATAGCGGAAGCCGGAGAAGACGATATATTCATTCTTAAAAGTCCCGTGGGAATGCCGGGAAGAGGGCTGAAGACGCCTTTGACCACGGCCGTTGAGGCGGGAAAGAGATTTCCCCCGTCAAAGTGCGTAAGATGTATAAGGACGTGCAATCCGGCGGAAACCCCGTACTGCATAACAGAAGCGCTGAAAAACGCATACCTTGGCAACAGGGAAAAGGGACTCTTCTTTTCAGGAGAGTCGGGAGCATATATAGATGAAATAAAAACCGTAAAGCAGGTGGTGGAGAGCCTGTTTGGAAAGGACGGAATATGAAGACAGGATTTTTGTTCGCGGGACAGGGAAGTCAGCACCCGGGAATGGGAGCGGATCTCTACGAAAAGTATCCCGAATTCAGAAAGGTTTTCGACCTGCTGACAGAGGAAGAAAGGGAGGCGGTATTTAACGGAAGTCCCGAAGCCCTTTCCGATACGAGAATCACTCAGCCGGTAATGGTAGCCATGGAAATAGGAATTGCTGAAATCCTTTCGGGCCGCGGAGTCAGGGCGGACATGGCGGCGGGACTAAGCCTGGGAGAGTACAGCGCTCTTGCCTGCGCGGGAGTTTTCACGGCAGAGGAGGCCGTAAACATCGTCCGTGTAAGGGGGAGAGCCATGGCTGAAGCGTCTAAGGGAATAGACTGCGGAATGGCGGCGGTGCTGGGACTTTCTCCGGATGAAGTGAGAGAATGCTGCGAAAAGGCGACCCGGGATACGGGTTCTACGGCTGAAGCCGTAAACTTCAACTGCCCGGGACAGATTGTAATCTCGGGAGAAGCGTCAGCCGTTGCAAAGGCATGCGATATTGCGAAGGAGAAGGGAGCTAAGAGAACTATGCCCCTTCCCGTAAGCGGACCTTTCCATACAGTGTTCATGGAGCCGGCATCCCGTGTTCTTGCGGAGGTCTTTAAAGAAACGGAATTCGGAAAGCCGGAGATTCCGGTGGTCACCAACGTGACTGGAAGGGTCCTCGGCGAAAACGACGATATAGCCGCAAACCTTGTGAAGCAGGTAAAGTCGCCGGTTCTCTTTCAGGATTCTCTTCGTTATATGGAGGAAGAGGGCGTGAAGGCATTCATAGAGATAGGACCGGGCAAGGCTCTTTCCGGCTTTGTCAGAAAGACATGCTCCAGGGACTCGGTAATTCTGAACGCAGAGACGGCGGAGGATATAGAAAATCTATTGGAAAAGCTTAAGGAGATAAGATGAAGACAGCGATAGTGACGGGCGCGGGAAGAGGCATAGGCAGAGCGACGGCCGTAAGGCTTGCCAGGCCTGACGTGACCCTTATTATAAACTATAACAGCAGCAGCCGGGGAGCAGATGAGACCGCGGAGATGTGCCGTGCAAAGGGCGCGGAGGTGGTAACCGTTCAGGCCGACGTGTCAAAGGCCGAAGGCTGCGACAGGCTGGTTTCCGCCGCTCTTGAAAAGACAGGGTGCATAGACGTTCTCGTAAATAATGCGGGAATCACGAGAGACGGACTTCTGATGAGAATGAGCGAAGAGGATTTTGACGACGTAATAGCCGCCAACCTCAGGGGAACGTTTCTCATGATGAAGGCGGTAAGCGGCGTAATGCTCAGACAGAAATACGGCCGCATAGTTAATCTTGCAAGCGTGGTCGGAATTACGGGCAATGCCGGACAGGCCAACTACTCTGCCAGCAAGGCGGGAATTTCCGCTCTGACAAGGTCTTTTGCCCAGGAGATAGCAAGAAAGGGAATCACTGTAAACGCCGTGGCTCCCGGATTCATAAACACGTCAATGACGGAGGCCATGACGGAGACGGCGATGAAGGCGGCCGTAGGCGCAATCCCTATGGGACGGCCGGGAGAGCCTGAGGACGTTGCCGAGCTCATAGCGTTTCTTGCGGGAGACGGCGCAAAATATATCACAGGCCAGACCATCTGTGTCGACGGCGGAATGTGCATGAGGTAGGAAAGATGAAGAGAAGAGTTGTAATTACAGGCATGGGAGCTGTGTCCCCCATAGGCTGCGGCGTGGACAGAATGTGGGAAAACGCCGGAAACGGCGTATGCGGAATAGACTATATAAAGAGCTTCGATACGGAAGGAATGACGGTGAAGATAGCGGCGGAGGCTTCGGACTTTGATCCGTCATCCATCATGGATAAGATGCAGGCAAGGCGTACCGCAAGATTCACCCAGTTCGCCCTTGCGGCGGCAAAGGAGGCATTCACTCAGAGCGGCCTCGACATGAGCGCAGAGGATCCGTCAAGGTTCGGCGTCAATCTGTCCAGCGGAATCGGCGGACTTCCGGTAATAGAAGCAGAGCACGAGAAGGGAATGAAGAGAGGCTTTGACAGAGTATCCCCACTCTTTGTCCCTATGGCTATAACCAACATGGCGGCCGGTATGGTTGCCATTGAATACGGCTTCAAGGGAAGCTGCGAGTGCATAGTGACGGCCTGCGCCTCAGGAACCAACGCCATAGGCGAGGCATTCAGAAAGATAAGGGACGGATATCTTGACTGTTGCATGACGGGGGGAAGCGAAAGCTGCATATCGCCTCTCGGAATCGGCGGCTTTACGTCCATGAAGGCTCTGACCGAGGCGGAGGACCCGAAGAGAGCGTCCATACCTTTCGACGCGGAGAGAAGCGGTTTCGTAATGGGAGAAGGCGCGGGAGTCCTCATTCTGGAAGAATATGAGCACGCAAAGGCAAGAGGCGCGGATATTCTGGCGGAGGTCGTCGGTTACGGAGACAGCTGCGACGCCAATCACATGACGGCGCCGCTGGAAGACGGAAGCGGCGCGGCTCTCTGCATGAAAAACGCTCTTGCGGACGGGGGAATCGCTCCGGAGGATATCGGCTATATAAACGCTCACGGAACCTCGACTCCTATGAACGACCGCTGCGAGACGGCGGCGGTAAAGCTGGCCTTCGGCGATCACGCATATAAGCTTATGATGTCGTCCACAAAATCAATGACGGGACACCTTCTCGGCGCTTCCGGCGGTGTGGAGGCAATTCTCACCGTCATGGCGCTTAAGGACGGATTCGTTCCGCCTACTGCCGGATACGAAAAGCCGGACCCGGACTGCGATCTTGACATAGTTCCGAACAAGGGAAGAAAGGCCGACATAGAGTACGCCATGTCGAATTCCTTGGGCTTCGGCGGCCATAACGCATCAGTTGTTTTCAGGAGGTACGAATAATGAAGCTGAGTTCCGACGAGATTAAGAAGATACTGCCCCACAGGTACCCGTTTCTGATGGTGGATAAGATTATAGACATGGAACCGGGAAAGTGGGCCAAGGGAATCAAGTGCGTCTCCGCGGGAGAACACTACTTCACCGGTCATTTTCCGGAAAAGCAGGTTATGCCGGGGGTTCTCATAATGGAGGCCCTTGCCCAGACGGGAGCCGTGGCCCTTTTGTCGCAGCCTGAAAACCGGGGAAAGCTGGCCGTATTCGGAGGCATCAAAAATTGCCGGTTCAAGCAGCAGGTGGTTCCCGGAGACGTGCTGGAGCTATACTGCGAGCTGACCGCATTCAGAGGCCCAGTAGGATACGGAAAGTGCACTGCCCGGGTGGATGACAGGATTGTCGCCATGGGGGAGATTACCTTTGCACTTACTAATTGAAGTTTTTCGTGATTTCTGATAAAATTATTGGCGGAGGAAAAATGTAATGCTGGAACAGAGATTTGCAGAGATATACACGAAATTCAAGCTCAGCCTGTACGCGAAGGTTTTCGGACAGTTTAACGACAGGGAGGAAGGCCTTTCAGCCGTGGAGGTTTTCTGCGTAGAGGTCATATACGCTCTGGGAAGTCCTACGGTCAACGAGTTTGCAGGCTTCTGCAAGCTTTCGGCTCCCAACGCCGCATATAAGATCAATAATCTCGTGAGAAAGGGCTATATAACCCGCGTTCGCAGCACCGAGGACAAGAGGGAATATCACCTTAATGTCACCGAAAAATACATGAAGGATTACGGCATCACCTACGACTATATGAACGTGGTGATGAAGAGGATAAGAGAGAGATTTTCTCCTGAAGAGGTAGAGCAGCTTGAGGAAATCCTCGACGTTATTTCAACGGAGCTGATGCCTGAGGTAAAGCTGAACAGAAACTTTGACGCTCTGGGAAGACATCCTCAGAACGGGGGAGACGAGTAATGGTTCACATCGGAAACAGCTGGGACGACCTGCTTAAGGACGAATTTCAGAAAGACTACTATCTGAAGCTGAGACAGTTTCTCATAGGAGAATATAAGAATCACACCGTGTACCCGGATATGCACGACATATTCAATGCTCTGGTAAACACTCCCTACGAGGACGTGAAGGTGGTTATCCTGGGTCAGGATCCATATCACGAGCCGGGACAGGCTCACGGCATGTGCTTTTCCGTAAAGCCGGGAGTTAAGACCCCGCCGTCCCTTGTGAACATATATAAGGAGCTTAAAGACGATCTGGGAATAGAGCCTCATTCCGACGGATATCTCATGAAGTGGGCGAAGCAGGGAGTTCTTCTCATGAACACCTGCCTCACCGTAAGAGAGCATCAGGCTAATTCCCACAGGAACAAAGGCTGGGAGATTCTAACCGATAAAATAATAGAGCTTCTCAACCAGCGTGAGAAGCCAATGGTTTTCATATTATGGGGAGCCAACGCCAAGTCCAAGATTCCTCTCATCACGGGAGAGCAGCACCTGATTCTTACAGGCGCTCACCCGAGTCCCCTGTCGGCGTACAACGGATTTTTCGGCGGAAGATACTTCTCGAAGACTAACGAGTTTCTCATTTCCACTGGTCAGGAGCCTGTGGACTGGAACCTTGACCGGTAGCTTCAGGCTTTGTCAGAGCCTGTCTATGGTCGGTTTAACATGATAAAATTCACAAAGCCTCTGGTATTCTTCCAGGGCTTTTCTGCTTTTTGGTGAATCCGGGCTGCCCGTTTTGACGGCTTTGATCATTATGTTTCTCGCCGTGTGCTCAAGACTGGTAAATTCTATCATGGCAACGTCGTAACCTTTCGACTCAAGTTTTAGACCTCTGAGGCCGTCGGTCAGGTATTCCGTCAGCCTGTCCCTGAGAATCCCGTACTTCAGCATGGGCTGATGAATCTCGTTTTTTATCTGTTTAAAGAGCTCGTGCTGGCAGCATGGTACAGACAGAATGACGCGGCTGTTCCACGACACGGCATTTATGAGGGCGTAGTCGGTAGCGGTGTCGCAGGCGTGAAGGGTAACCACCATGTCCGCCCCTTCCGATTTAAAGTCCGCAATGTCGCCGACCGTGAACCTGAGCCCGTCGTAGCCCAGCTCCTTTGCCACACCGGAGCAGAAGGATATAACGTCCTTCTTAAGGTCAAGGCCGATAATGTCAACATCCCTCTTTTTCATATCATGGAGATAGTGGTAGAGGGCGAAGGTGAGATAGGCCTTGCCGCAGCCGAAGTCGATGATCCTCACCGTCCTGTCTCCGGGAAGGTATTCGTACACGTCCTCTACGATTTCAAGGTAGCGGTTTATCTGGCGGAACTTGCCGTAAGACCGCCGAAAAACATTTCCATTTTCATCCGTTACCCCCAGGCGCACGAGAAAGGCCGCCGGCTCTCCTTCGGGAATGATGTAGTTCTTCTTTCTGTTGTGGGAAAGCTCTAAACCCGGCATGTCCTTAGTTGCCGGGCCTGTCGTGATGTGAGGCCTTTCAGGCTTTGAGCACAAAATGTGCATATCCTCGTCCGCGGTGAAAACGTCGGCCTGCTTGAATTCCTCCGTGAGAAGCTTAAGAGCCAGAGCCTCCGCCCGGCTGGCATCCAGATTCTCGTGAGTCACCTTATTATCAAAGGTAAACTCCGCCTGATAGGATATTTCCCCCTTAATCTGCACCGGCCTTACGGTCACCTTCCTGCACTCGCAGGATTTGCGCCTTTTGCCGCTTATAATCATCTTAATCAGTCGTCCGCTGCTGAAGACGCGGCCGACGGTATCTTCAAGTCTGTTCATAATCTTTATTTCCTCCCGGCAGTACGATTATCTCCTATTTTGGAGGAAAAGTAAAGGGAGACAGGGGTATCCGGCTTCGGAATACATGTAAAAGCTGCAATCCGAATCACATGTCAGCCCGCCGGCGCCTTTTCATAAATCCCGCTGCCCACTTCAGTTCTTCCCGATTTTGTGGTATAATAACAAATATTCTATGCGCATTTTGAAAAACGGTTGAAGAACAGGACAAACTGTGTTAGTATTTAAAGAAATGCGCTGTGAAAACCTAATAAAATTAAGTTTAAACTATATAAAAATTAAAATTATTAAAGCAGCCGGACTGTGGCGAAGTTGCGGAAGGACAGTGGCGAAGCTGCGGCCGGAACTGAATCAGGACTAAATAAAGAAGAAGGTAGACGTTAATGGCAGACAAGCAGAAGATTATCAACATTGCAGTTATAGCTCACGTAGACGCGGGAAAATCCACGCTGGTGGACGCATTTCTTAATCAGAGCGGGGTTTTCAGAGCCAACGAGGAAGTGGCGGACTGTGTAATGGACAGCGACGATATCGAGAGGGAAAGAGGAATCACCATCTATTCCAAGAACTGCTCCATAATGCACGGAGACACGAAGATAAACATAGTCGACACTCCGGGGCATGCGGACTTTTCATCTGAGGTGGAGAGAATAATGAAGACGGTTGACACGGTAATACTGCTGGTGGATTCCAGCGAAGGACCGATGCCGCAGACCAGATTTGTGCTCAGTAAATCCCTGGAGCAGGGACTTAACCCCATACTGCTCATAAACAAGATAGATAAAAAAGATGCCAGAATAGACGAAGTAGTGGACGAGGTATACGAGCTCTTCATGGACCTTAACGCCAATGACGACCAGCTGGATTTCCCTATTCTCTACGGAATCGCAAGGCAGGGGATAGTCGTAAGGGATCCGGCCGATGCTGCGGGAATCTCAACGGAAGAGGGAGGCGCCAAGCTGAAGCACACGCCTGCAGGCTTTGGAGGGCTGGACATCACGCCGCTGTTTGAGACCATCATCGAACACTGCGAGCCTTACCCTGACCTGAGAGAAAAGCCCCTCCAGTTTCAGGTTTCCACCCTTGGCTACGACGACTACATCGGAAGACTGGGAATCGGAAGAATCACTCAGGGCGTGCTGAAGGCGGGAGAGACCGTTGCCGTAGCTAAAGAAGACGGAAGCATAGTCCAGAGAAAGGTAAATCAGGTATTCGTATACAGAGGCCTTAAGAGAGTTGCCGTAGACGAGGCAGAATGCGGCGACATAGTCGTGGTTTCCGGAATTGCGGACATTTCCATAGGAGAGACGATAACGGACACGAAGGATCCTCAGCCTATGGAGATGATACACATAGAAGAGCCGACTCTGTCCATGAACTTCATGGTAAATAAATCGCCTTTTGCGGGAAAAGTGGGCAAGTTCGTAACGTCCAGGCACATAAGAGAGCGCCTTAACAAGGAGCTTGAGGTAAACGTTGGGCTCATGGTTGAAGAGACCGATTCCACCGACTGCTTCAAGGTGTCGGGCCGTGGAGAGCTGCACCTTTCCATACTCATAGAGAACATGAGACGCGAAGGCTACGAGCTTGCCGTGTCAAAGCCTGAAGTAATCATAAGGCGCGACGAGGCGGGAAGAAAGCTTGAGCCTGTGGAAGAGGTTGTCGTGAGCGTGCCTGACGAGTATGCAGGAACGGTAATTTCCAAGCTTAACATGAGAAAGGGAATCATGGTTCAGATGACGGGAGAAAACGGATATTCAAGACTGGAGTATCACGTTCCGACCAGAGGACTTTTAGGCTACCGCTCCGAATTCATCAACGACACCAGAGGCGAGGGCAGCATTGAGAGAAGGTTCTACGCCTTTGAGGAATATAAGGGAGACATTCCGGGAAGAACCAACGGAGTCGCCATAGCCATAGAAGAGGGAGTGGCTACTCCTTACGCCATATTTAACATAAGCGAAAGAGTTCAGATGTTCATAGAGCCGGGCACCAGAGTTTACGAGGGTATGATAGTGGGCATGAACTCCAGAAGCGACGACATGGAAGTGAACCCGTGCAAGGCGAAGAAGGTGAGCAACATGCGTGCCGCCGGAAGCGACGAGGCCATAAAGCTGTCGCCTGCCAGAGTTTTCACTCTTGAAGAGGCTCTCGAGTTCATAGAGGACGACGAACTGGTGGAGATAACGCCGGACGACATAAGACTGAGAAAGAAACTGCTCCGCGAGATAGAGAGAAGAAGAGCCGGAAGGTAAGAGGAACGGCATATGAACGATAAACTGATGAGCATACTGCTGCTCTGCGGCAAGGTAATCCTTATAATAGCCCTGGGGCTTCTGGTGATTAAGATACTTCTCGCCATCGAGAAGAAGATGCTTAAGCACACCAGGCTTGACGAGGCCCTGCACCTTTTCATATTAAAGAGCACCAAGGTGATACTCATAATAATCCTTGCCATAATGGCCATACAGGCTACGGGAGCGTCCACCACGTCTCTCGTTACGGTGCTGGGTGCGTGCGGAGCCGCCATAGCCCTTGCCCTCAAGGACAGCCTGGGGAACGTGGCGGGAGGAATACTGATACTACTGAACAAACCCTTCAGTAAAGGAGACAGTATCGAGATTTCCGGCTCGTCCAGCGCAACGGGAATAGTTGACAGCATAGACCTTATGGTCACAAAGCTCCACACCTACGATAATAAGATAGTAATCGTTCCCAACGGCAGTATCACCACATCGGTAATAGTCAACTTCTCCGAGGAAGGCGTGCGCCGGGTGGACTGCACCTTCGGCGTAAGTTACGATTCAGACCTTGAGAAGGTGAAGAACGTGATGAGACAGGTGGCTTCGGAATGTGAAGAGATAAAGACGGATTCCGAGCCTGTCATAGGAGTTTCCAATCTGGGAGCCGACGCAGTCATAATGGACTGCAAGGTATGGTGCGAGACAGAGGACTACTTCACTGTGAAGTACTACCTGGAGGAGAACATCAAAAAGGCATTTGACCGGGAGGGAATAAAGATTCCTTATCCGCAAATGGATATACACATCGTTGATAAAGAGAAGAATGGAGAGTAAAGCGATGAAAGAAATCAGGAAATTCAAGAGGGTTCTGGTAGCCAACCGCGGCGAAATAGCCATACGTATATTCAGAGCCTGTCAGGAGCTGGGAATCAGAACGGTTGCCGTATATTCCGAGGAGGATAAGAACACCCTGTTCAGAACGAAGGCCGACGAGTCCTATCAGATAGGAAAGGGCAAAGCCCCCGTGGCGGCGTACCTCGGAATAGACGAGATAATCGATCTGGCCAGGGCAAAAGGCGTAGACGCTATTCATCCGGGCTACGGATTTTTGTCGGAGAACGTTGAATTCGCCAAAGCATGCGAAGCCGCAGGGATAGAATTCATCGGACCTACCCACGAGATGATGGACAGGCTGGGAGATAAGATAAAGTCCAAGATAGTGGCCGACGAAGTGGGAGTTCCGACCATACCCGGCGTTGAGGCTGCAATTAAAACCGAGGAAGAAGCGATAGAATTCGCAGACCGGTGCGGCTATCCGGTTATGCTTAAGGCTGCGGCAGGCGGAGGCGGCCGCGGCATGAGAATCGTCCGTGACCGCGAGGATATTGTCCAGGAGTACAGGACAGCCAGAAGCGAAGCGGCGAAGGCTTTCGGAATCGACGACATATTCATAGAAAAATATCTTGAGAACCCTAAGCACATCGAAGTGCAGGTTCTGGGAGACAAGGAAGGAAACCTGGTTCACCTCTACGAGCGCGACTGCTCCATTCAGAGAAGACACCAGAAGGTGGTAGAGTTCACTCCGGCCCTCTGCCTCACCGAAGAGCAGAGACAGGCAATCTGTGCCGACGCTCTTAAAATAGCGAGAGCCGTGGACTACAGAAGCGCCGGAACGGTGGAATTCCTTCTGGACAAAGAGGGCAACCACTATTTCATAGAGATGAACCCGAGAATTCAGGTAGAGCATACGGTTACCGAAATGGTTACGGGAATCGATATCGTTCAGTCCCAGATTCTCATAGCCGAAGGCTATTCCTTAAGCGAGATTGGAATCGACGGTCAGGACAGCATTGTGGCAAGGGGAGCCGCAATACAGTGCAGAATCACCACCGAGGATCCGGCTTCCGGCTTTGCTCCTGATACGGGAACTCTGGAGCTCTACAGGAGCCCTTCCGGATACGGAATAAGACTTGACGGCGGAAACGGCTTTACCGGCTCCGTAATTACGCCGTATTACGACAGCCTTCTCGTTAAGGTTACCTCATGGGCGATAACCTTTGAGGATGCGACGAGAAAGGCTATAAGAGCCCTTAGAGAGACCCAGATAAAGGGCGTAAAGACCAACATCGGCTTCCTTCTCAACGTGCTGAATCACCCAATCTTCAGGGAAGGAAACTGCGACACGGGCTTTATCGCGGCACATCCTGACCTGATGTACGTTCCGGTAAAGGAAGATAAAGAGCTTAAGCTGATGACCTTCCTTGGAAACAAGGTGGTAAACGAGACCAAGGGCATAAAGCCTCAGTTTGACGTTCCCGTATTTCCGAGAATTTCTTCGTCGGAGATTAAGGCTCTTTCGGGAACGAAGCAGATTCTCGATGAGAAGGGACCTGAGGGCGTAGTTGACTGGATTAAAAACCAGAACAGACTCCTCCTTACCGACACCACCATGAGAGATGCGCAGCAGTCCCTTATGGCAACCAGAGTCAGAACCATAGACATGGAGAAAATAGCTCCTGCAGTGGCTCTCTACGGAAAGGACTTCTTCTCCCTGGAAATGTGGGGCGGTGCAACCTTTGACACCTCATACAGATTCTTAAAGGAATCTCCGTGGGAAAGGCTGGACACCTTAAGAGAGAAGATTCCTAACATAATGTTCCAGATGCTCATCCGCGGAGCCAACGCCGTAGGATACAAGAACTATCCCGATAACGTAATAAGGACGTTCATCGAAGAGGCGGCAAAGGGCGGAATCGACATATTCAGGATTTTCGACGCTCTGAACTGGATTCCGGGAATGGAAATAGCCATCGATGAAACCCTGAAACAGGGAAAGATTGCGGAAGCGTGCATATGCTACACCGGAGACATCTTAAACGACGCCAAGACCAAGTACAATCTGGACTACTACATCAGAATGGCCAAGGAGCTTGAAAAGAGAGGATCCCACATTTTAGGCATCAAGGATATGTCGGGACTTCTGAAGCCTATGGCGGCATACAAGCTGGTGAAGGCTCTGAAAGAGGAGATAGGAATTCCTGTGCATCTTCATACCCACGACACCAGCGGAAACGGTGTTGCGACGGTGCTCATGGCGGCCCAGGCCGGAGTTGACATTGCGGACGCCGCATTTAACAGCATGGCGGGGCTCACTTCCCAGCCGGCTCTAAACTCCATCGTGGCATCTCTGCAGCACAGTGACAGGGATACGGGAATTGACCCTGACGGAATCCAGAAGATAAGCGAATACTGGAGAGACGTAAGACCCGTATATGCAGGCTTTGAGTCGGAGCTTAAGACACCTTCGGCGGAGATATATAAATACGAGATTCCGGGAGGCCAGTACTCCAACCTTCAGTCCCAGGTGGAGAGCTTCGGACTGGGTCACAGACTTCACGAGGTAAAGGACATGTACAAGGCCGTGAACAAAATGTTCGGAGATATCGTAAAGGTTACGCCAACCTCAAAGGTGGTAGGCGACATGGCTATATTCATGGTCCAGAACGACCTTACTCCTGAAAACATCGTGGAAAGAGGCGGCGACATGGACTTCCCTGATTCCGTGGTTTCCTACTTTGAGGGAATGATGGGACAGCCTGAGGGCGGATTCCCTGAAGACCTTCAGAAGGTGGTTCTCAAGGGAAAGACTCCGATTACCGTAAGACCGGGAGAACTTTTAGAGCCTGAAGACTTTGACTACATCAGGGAAGGACTTCAGAAGTACTTCGGCCTGGAAGGAAACATGCGCGAGATAATAAGCTACGCCATGTACCCGAAGGTATTCGAGGATTACCATAACAGCATCAAGAAAGACGGAAGCTTCAGATACATGGGTTCCGACATATTCTTCCACGGCCTTGAGGAAGGCGAGACCTGCGAGGTCAAGCTGGAGGAGGGAAAGATTCTCGTTGTCAAGCTGGCCGAAATAAGAGACGCGGACAGCGAAGGCTACAGAGAGCTTATCTTTGAAATAAACGGCAACAGAAGAATCGTCCGCATAAAGGATAACGACATGGAGGCCGCCGTTTCCGGAACAGCGACCCGCTATGCAGACGAGGAGAATCCTCTTGAAATCGGCGCGAACATTCCGGGAAACATAGTAAGAGTTCTCGTAAGCGCAGGCGATACCGTGGAGGAAAAGCAGCCGATTGCGGTCATAGAGGCCATGAAGATGGAGACCAACATTATCGCAAAGACTGCAGGAACCGTAGAGGAGATTTTCGTCAAGGAAGGCCAGCAGGTAAAAGCAGGAGAGATGATAGCTCTCCTTTCACAAGAATAGGCGCTGGGAAGACAGCTTTACAGGGCCTGATTTAAATCACCCGCCCCGTGGAAGATTCCGACGGGGCGGATTTTGGGAAAGAGGTAACAGAAATGAATTTATTGAAATCACTTAAGTGGAACATGGTTCTAATAGGACTTGCCACCATCGTCATGGGAATATTTCTCGTGGTGAGCCCGGACGCTGCGGCGCTGACCATATGTCTTGTGGTAGGCTGGATCCTTTTGATCACGGGAGCCATCGCCCTTTTCACTTACTACAGGAACAAAAAGCAGGGGGTACAGATTTCCAGCGACCTTATCATCGGCATTATAGAGGTGGCCTTCGGTATCGCCATGATAGTGAACCCGGGAATTTTTGCGGGACTTATAGGAACCGTGGTCGCGGTAGTAATGTTTATCCACGGGATAAACGACATAACGGAAGGCTTTGCCATCAGAAAGATGGGAAGCTCTTCGGGAACGCCGTCCATAGTAATGGGAGCTCTCACCATAGTGTTCGGAGCCGTAATACTAATAAACCCTTTTGCAACCCTTTCGGCTCTCATGGTGCTCATAGGAGTGGGGCTCATTTTTGACGGAGTGACGGAGCTCATAGTCGCATACAGGACGGCGAAGTTCATGCGCGACGCAGCGAAGGATACGGACCTCTAAGGAAAAAGACGAAAGTAAAGGTGAAAATGAAACCAGCAGTAACGTACGATTTAATAAAAAGCGATTCAAAGACGAAAGCCAGAAGGGGAGTGCTCCACACTCCCCACGGCGATATCCAGACGCCGGTATTTATGCCGGTGGGAACTCAGGCGACGGTGAAGGCCATGCGACCGGAGCAGGTGGAGGAGATGGGAGCCGAGATAATACTCTCCAACACGTATCATCTCTATCTGAGACCGGGTCATGAGCTCATAAGGCAGGCCGGCGGCCTTCACAAGTTCATGAACTGGCACAAGGCAATCCTCACCGACAGCGGTGGATTCCAGGTGTTTTCCCTGGGAAAGCTGAGGAAGATAACCGAGGAAGGTGTGCGCTTTCAGAGCCACATCGACGGCTCCCGCCACATGCTCACTCCGGAAAAGGCGGTGGAGATTCAGAACGCTTTGGGCTCGGACATAATGATGGCCTTTGACGAGTGCGCGCCTTATCCTGCCGATTACAGGTATGTTAAGGACTCCATGGAAAGGACCACCCGCTGGCTCAAAAGGTGCAAAGACGCCCACAGAAACACCGAGCGGCAGGCTTTGTTCGGCATCATGCAGGGCGGAATGTATAAGGACCTCAGAAAGCAGAGCGCCGAGGAGATAGTGGACCTGGACCTTCCGGGATACGCCATCGGAGGACTTTCTGTAGGCGAACCGAAGGATTTGATGCTGGAAGTTCTGGACGACTGCGTGGACTACCTTCCTAAGGAAAAAGCCAGATACATGATGGGCGTGGGAACGCCCGACTATATCTTTGAGGGCGTGGAGAGAGGCGTCGACATGTTCGACTGCGTTCTCCCGACGAGGATCGCCCGCCACGGAATGGCCATGACCACCTTCGGCAGGGTGAACATAAAGAACGCTAAATACGAAAAGGACTTTACTCCTTTAGACGAGCATTGCGACTGCTATACCTGCAGAAACTATTCTAAGGCGTACCTCCGCCATCTGTTTAAGGCGGACGAAATGCTTTCAGCGATGCTCCTTTCCAATCACAATCTTTACTTCCTGGTGAACATGATGAAGGGAATAAGAAAATCTATCGAAGAGGACAGATTCAGCGAATTCAAGGCGGATTTTTATGAAAAATACGGATTTTAAGGACATGGGCATCTGCGCTCACGACGAGTTTTGCGGCGGATGCCTCTATCAGGGCGTAAGCTACGACGAGCAGCTTAAGACAAAGGAAGCCGAGGTACTGGCGCATTTCAGGGATAAGGAGGTCAGCCCCGGCTTTTTCGACGGTATCGAAGGATGCCCCGAGGGCTTCCGCTACAGATACAGAAACAAGATGGAATACACCTTCGGAGATCTGGTCAAGGACGGACCACTCTGCCTTGGCATGCATAAGATAAGAAACTTTATGTCCATAGTGACCGTAGACAGCTGTCAGCTGGTGGACGAAGACTTCAACAGGATCCTGCGCTACACCCTCGACTTTGCGGCAGAGCGCGGATACCGTCATTACCACAAGCGCAGTCACACGGGCCTTCTTCGCAATCTCATCGTGAGAAAGGGAATGCGGACGGGAGAACTTCTCATTAATCTGGTGACTGCGACGGCTGAAAGTGAAGCTGCGGATTTTGACGAGAGAAGCTGGACGGAAGGACTTCTTTCGCTGAATTTAACCAATAAAATCGTCGGAATCCTCAGGACGTTCAACGACAGTCCGGCCGATTCGGTAGTTTGCGAGAGCATGAAAATCCTGTACGGCAGGGACTACTACATGGAAAAGCTCTTAGATCTCGACTTCAAAGTCAGCGCGTTCTCCTTCTTTCAGACGAACGTTGAAGCGGTGGAAAGGCTATATACCGAGGCTCTTGACCTTATAGACGACTTCTCCGGCAAAACCGTCTTCGACCTTTACTGCGGAACGGGCACGATTTCCCAGATTCTCGCTCTTAAAGCAAAGGAGGTTCTGGGAGTGGAGCTGGTCGAAGAAGCGGTTGAAGCTGCCCGCGAAAACGCTATGCTAAACGGCCTTGATAACTGCCGCTTCATCGCAGGAGACGTGTTCAAGGTTCTGAAGGAGGAGGAAACGCGGCCCGACGTAATAGTCGTCGATCCGCCACGCATGGGCATGACACCGGACGCCGTGGACAAAATCGTCAGCTACGGCGTTCCACAGATAGTCTACATCTCCTGCAACCCGAAGACCCTTGCCATTAACCTGAAGCAGTTTTCAGACAGCGGCTATGAAGCCAGGTACGTCAAGGCATTCGACAACTTTCCGCTGACAAAGCACACAGAATGCATCGCGCTGGTTGAAAGGAAGGTACTGTGAAATGAACAGAGATCCTTTTAAAAATTACGGAAACCAGAAAAACCGGACATTGAAACGGTAAAACCGGACATTGAGGCGACGGGATATCAGACTTGTTTCCGAACGCCGTAGGAGTTTGCCTGAACTTATAGATAATGGCTGGCTATGGCAAAAAAGTTTGTCATATGTGCCGGATTGAGGGATTCTGGGCAAACTATAATTCCATAAAAAGGAAATTAATGCAATTTATACATAATAAAAAGCAATAATATAGGCAAGGCAGACGCTGAACTGCCTCAGAACGGGATAATCCGACTATAAAAGAGCTATAAAGTCCACAAAAGTTTGCCGAAGGGAAAATGTAAGCGTAGTTTAGGTCAAACTCTGTTTTCCAGCGTGGTGGAAAACAGAAGCAGGCTGGCAAACCCGGTATTATCCGCCCTGATTCACACCAGTAGAAAACGCCTGGAGCTTCAATGCTCCGGGCGTTTTCTGGAGGATCTATTTATATTTTCGGGTTTGCTTTATACCGTATAGAAGCGCTGTGCAGGCTGCAGCTGCCGCAAGCAGACCGAGCCAGATATACAGGCTGTTGTCGTCTCCCGTTTTTGGAATTGGGGAGGAGACGTTCGATTTCACTATAGATTCGTCATTTGTCGGATGCGGCGGATTTACCGGTTTATCAGGCACTCCCGGTACGTCCGGCACATCAGGCTTGTCCGGCACGTCAGGTTTGCTCGGCTTATCCGGCACATCAGGCTTGTCCGGTACGTCCGGTTTGTCAGGCACTCCCGGCTCGTCCGGCTTTTCCGGAATCAGGGTGTTGATCACCTCGAAATCGTCCGAAACTCCGTCCCCGTTTATATTGGAAAGTGATGAAAGTATGCTGCTGGTATAGCCTGCAGTATTAAGCTCTTCCACGGAATAGTTAATTCTGACGGAATTGTTATTTTCGTCGATGCGATTGACCAGCAGGTTTCTGAAGGAACCTGCCCAGCCGTTTTCACTGCTCAGCGTAAGCGTCATGTCCGCACCGTTTTCATCTTTTGCGGGCATGCCGTCGGCGAGGAGGCGCACCAGAACAGAGTCCGGACGCCTGCCGGCTTTATTGTCACCGTCGTTCCACGTCTTTTTCACGTTAATGTTTTTTACCGTAGGAACGTTGAATCTGTTTATGGAAAGATTCGACGCAATGTCGCCTCTCTCAAGATAAAAGAATTTCAGCGTGTGGACTGTGCCGGGACTGTCATCCCAGCCGGCGTTCTGCTCTGCAAATATATCTTTAATACCCCTTGTTACGGTGCCCTTGCCGACCACACTGTCCACGGTCACCATGCCTGTCTGAAAGTTTATATCGCCGCTTACCGTGCCGTGGATTCCCCCTAAATCCATGACCAGGTGATTGTCTATGAAAACCCAGGCGTCGTCGTCTCCGGAGAAGGAGAATTTCATAGGTTTATCCATATAGCTGCCGCCATCGGACATGACAAAGTGTGTAGACATGCTCAGTCCGAAGTGGTGGTTCAGTCCGTCGCCGAGATAGCGCTCGATGCTGCTGTTCTCCGGGTCGTAGTCGTTAAACGGAAAGAATCCGACCGACTGATTTATCGGCTTGTGGCTCAGGTCCCGAACTGCAGGATAGGTGCCGTCGTAAACCTTGAAGCTGTTCGTCTCCTCATCAAAGTACGCATAGTTCGTGTCACTGGAGTAGCGATACCCGTCGGCAGTCTTTGTCAGAAGTCCGTTGGTGCCGCTGTAGGTCTTTACGCGTCCCGGGTAATCGGTCTTTTCCGTACTGAAAAGGTAATCCATGCTCTCACCGGTTTCCTTTATGACAGGAAAGCCGTTTTCGTCCAGTTCGTTTTCGAGAAGTCCCTGGTATGCGCCGTAATGGTACATGTACTTTCTGTCGGGATTTGTGATGGACCAGTTGTGATCGTCGTCGTACACGTTTCTGCGCCCGCGGTTGTTAAAGAAATCGTTTTCCCTTATGAACCAGAATTTCGCGCTGTTACGGTTGATTCCCTCAGGCTGTCTCGAGAAGTCGTAGTCTCTCGTGAGAGGGTCGATGTCGTAAGGGGAGTAATCAAACAGGTTGATAGTTATTCCCTCGCTTTTGTTGTCGATGGTGGAAATCAGCGGAGGCCTGTCGGGCTCAGTCGCTGTTTCCCCGGATGCGGTTTCGTCCGTATCAGCTGAAGCTGCGGGTTCGATAGTACCCGGGTTTTCTGCCGCCGGTACAGGGCTGATGTCAGTCTTTGCCTCATCAGCGGCTTTCGCAGGTACAGCCTCCGCATCGGGCTCCGGCGCAGGTTTCACACTTTCTCCGGCTGCCGGAGGTGAACTGTCTGCAGGAACCACTTCGTCTGCAAACACCTGCACGTTCAGCGAAAAGAACACTGCAGCCGCAAGAAACAGAGACAGAAGTTTTCTTTTCATATATATCAATACCTTCCTTTTGAATTTGCGAACTGATATAGAGATATAAGCTCACAACCCTATTATACACGATATCTTTACGACTGAAACAAAAAAATAGTCATTATAGAAAAAATCTATGATGAATGCAAAGGGAAAATAAAAAGCTCCGGAACTGCGTCCGGAGCCGGTAGATGAACTGTATTTACTTCAGATTCTCAGGATTAAGGCATTTAAGCTCAGGCACCACGAACAGGCCGTCCTTTCTTATCAGACGGTCGTCGAAGTAAATTTCTCCGCCGCCGTATTCGGGACGCTGAATCATGACCAGATCCCAGTGGACAGCGCTTTTGTTTCCGTTAGGAGCGTCTTCGTAGCACATTCCCGGAGTAAGGTGGAAGCTTCCGCATATCTTCTCGTCAAAGAGAGTATCCTTCATAGGCTTCAGGACGTAAGGGTTCACGCCGATGGCAAATTCCCCGAAGTATCTTGCGCCCTCGTCAGTATCCAGCATGGCGTTTATCTTTTCGGTGTCGTTGGCGGTGGCCTTTACGATTTTGCCGTTTTCAATCTCAAATACTATGTTCTCGTAAGTGAAGCCCTGCTCCTCGGACGGCGTGTTGTAGGAGATTACGCCGTTCATGGAATCGCGAACGGGAGCGGTGTAGACTTCGCCGTCCGGTATGTTGCACTCTCCCGCGCACTTTACGGCGCCGATTCCCTTTATAGAGAAGGTAAGGTCGGTTCCAGGACCGGTGATGCGGACTTTGTCGGTGCGGTTCATAAGCTCTACGAGAGAGTCCAT
>DXHZ01000069.1 GCA_019113145.1 Candidatus Avanaerovorax faecigallinarum | reverse complement strand
GTCTTAGACCCATCACCTTAGTGATGGCTTACCATTTCATGGTATGTTCTTTGACTTCTTTTCCGTATTATATGGTTTTCTATGTTCCGTCATGCTCTCGCGTGACAGCTTTATTATTCTATCACCTTTCCCGGAGACTGTCAAGAACTTTTTTCATTTCTTTTCAGCTCCTTTTTTCAGGCCTTTCGGCCTGCCTCAGGTGACAGCTTGTTTAGTTTATCACTTCGGGCCCTTCATGTCAACGACTTTTTTGCATGTATTCAATAGAAATTTCTGGCAGAGCCTTCTGAAGTATTTACTCTATAATTTCATACATTCCCGCTGCATCTTCTTTGCGGCAGCTCTCAGTCAGCGCAGCCACCTTCGCAGCGACAGAACTTGTTCCGAACTCTATTCTTATAATATCTCCGACTTCCACTTCCGTACCGGCTTTCGCCTGCCTGTCGTTAATAAAAACTCTGCCCTGATCGCAGGCCTCTTTTGCAACGGTACGTCTTTTAATGAGGCGGGAATTCTTAAGAAACTTGTCTACTCTCATCTGTCCTCCGGATAAATATAAAAAAGCAGCCTGCACGCAAGCTGCTTTCATATGCCTTTCTAAGCCTTATTTATTAACTGCGTCCTTAAGAGCCTTTCCTGCCTTGAATACAGGAGCTTTGCATGCAGCAATCTTAATCTTAGGTCCCTGAGGGTCTCTAGGGTTTCTTCCTTCTCTTTCTTTTCTCTCTCTGGTCTCGAAGGTTCCGAATCCGATAAGCTGTACCTTATCTCCCTTTACGAGTGCTTCCTCAACACAGGACAAAAGCGCATTGATAGCAACTTCAGTATCCTTCTTGGTGAAATTGGTCTTTTCTGCAACAGCAGCAACTAATTCAGCCTTATTCATTTTAAATCCTCCTTAAATATAAATAAGTTTTTCACTTATTTTTTAACATTTTCCCATAAAGCGTCCAGTTCCTCAAGGGTCATGGAGTCCACGCTCTTTCCTTCGCTGCGTGCGGCATCCTCCACTCTGGCAAAACGCTCTATAAACTTACGGGTGGCTTCATTCAGCGCATCCTCCGGATCCGTGCCGGCAAACCTTGCCACATTCACCACCGAAAACAGCAAATCCCCCAGCTCCTCGTCGATGTCGTTCTTCCGTCCGGAAGCATAGGCCTCCTTAAACTCTCCGAACTCTTCCACAACTTTATCCAAAGCTCCGTCTATGCTGTCCCAGTCAAAACCGGCTTTAGCGGCTCTGCTCTGAACCTTGCCACTCTTCATAAGCGCAGGTAATGCATCAGGCACGCTTCTCAGTCTGTCCGTATATGATGTCTGTCCATGCTCTGTGCTTTTCATATTGTCCCATTTTTCAAGGGCTTTGTCAATACTTTTTACCTCTTCACCTGAAAAAATATGCGGATGGCGCCTCAGCATCTTCTCGCATTCTTCATTGATAACATCCGTAAGCGTGAAATTTTCTTCCTCTTCCGCAAGTATCCCGTGAAAAACGACCTGAAGAAGAACATCCCCCAGTTCCTCTCTCAGATTTGTCATATCCTCTTTCTGAATGGCATCTACCGCTTCGTATGCCTCTTCTATCATACAGGTTCTGAGGCTGTCGTGGGTCTGAACGCTGTCCCACGGACATTTGACTCTGAGAATCTTTACAATCTCGTAAAGTCTCTCGAAAGCCTCCTTTTCATTTTCTCCTTTTTTCTCAAAACGCGCATACTCTTTAAGCATATTGCACCTTCCTATTTTACAAAACGTCTCACTACGCCCGAAAGTTTCCTTCCTCCCGGAAAGGAATTCAGTTCCTCCACCGTTATGGCTTTAAAGACGAATATGAGCACCACATAAACTGCTGCTCCCACGCAGATGGACAGAAGCGTCGATATTCCGTTGCTTCCAGTCAGCGCCTCAAGACCGAGATATGTGCCGTAAGCCACTGCCGCCATTATTGCAGCCGCAAGACCCGGTCTCAGGTATGCCATCGACAGATTCTGTCTGCATCCCGTGTGAATGTAGACGGATCTGTTATTTAAAATCATGGCTATAATATATGCCACAACCGTACCTATAGCCGCACCTTTGACGTTCACCGCGGCAATTCCAACCAGAATGTACGTGAGCACACCTTTTGCCACGCATCCTAGAAGCAGGTGTTTAACGGGCAGGGTCTGTCTTCCCACAGCCTGAAGTATTCCCGTAGAAGTCTGCACTATGGCCAGGAACACAACGCCTACCGCCATTATCTGAAGTATAGGAGCGGCTTCCCTTGCTGACTCGGGCTGGGCTCCGAACAGAAGCAGAAAAATCGGCTCTGACAGGGCGAACATTCCGAAAGCGCAGGGAAAAGCCATAATCATGGTGGTTCTGTATGCAAGACCTACGTTTTCCTGTATTCTCTCGCGGTTTTTGAGAGCCGCATATCCTGCGATTGCAGGAACCAGGCTCACCGATACTGCCTGGGTGAATATCTGCGGGAACGCTATGAGCGGGCTGCAGAACCCGCTTATGAGTCCGTACATTCCCTGAGCCTCTTCCAGTGTCCACCCGGTCTCCTGAAGTCTCCTCATTATTATAGCCGTGTCGAGAAGGTTCATTATCGGCATAACTTCTGCGCCTATGATAATAGGCACGGCTATGACGACAATCTTCTTTATGATCAGCCTTGTCTCTTCGACGGCATCTGAGTTAAGGTCTATTTTCCTGTGGATTACTCTCCTGTTGAGAAGGTATATTATGAAGATAATTCCGAGGCCTGCAATCGAACCTGCGCTTGCGCCAAACGATGCTCCTGCCGCCGCCTGAACCTCCGGCTCTTCATATGCCCCGTGAAGAAGCACCCACGCTAAAGTAAGTCCCGCAATAACCCTTACAAGCTGTTCGGTCACTTCAGATATGGCCGTAGGATTCATATTCTGCCGTCCCTGAAAGTATCCCCTGAAGGCGGAAAAGAGCGGTACGAAGAGAAGGGCCGGTGAAATGGCCTTTACCGCAAGAGCCGCATCGGGATTTTTGAATATGCTCGCCAGAAGTCCGCTTCCGAAAAAGCAAATGAGGAACGACACCGTTCCGATTACGAGCATCAGCCTGAAGGATACGTGAAATACCTTATGGGCGTTCTTATATTTATGCTGGGCTATGTTTTCAGATACCAGTCTGGATATGGCCACCGGAAGTCCTGCCGTCGACAGAACGAGCAGAGCTCCGTATATGGAATAGGCAAATCCGTAGTATGACATGCCCGTATCCCCTATCCAGTTTGCAAGAGGTATCCTGAAGAACGCTCCCAGAACCTTTACTATGACCCCGGCCATACCTATTATGGCGGCGCCCTTTACCAGTTTACTGCTCATTTCCGTCTCCTAAAGCTCCTTTAAAATCCCATCTGCTGCCTTTGCGGCCTCGAAACAGATTTTTTCCATGTCGAGATTCGTAAACTCTCCGTCTTCGTAGAGAACCTCCCCGTCTATCACAGTCATGGCAATATCTCCGTCGGAGGCGGAATATACCATATTATTCGTCACATCGTGAACCGGATTCATCTCCGGAGTATCTGTCCTGAAAGCGAGTATGTCCGCCTTCATTCCCTCTTTGAGGATTCCGCAGTCGCTTCTGCCCTGAGCCAGCGCTCCTCCTCTGGTTGCCGCATAAAGAGCCTGCGCCGGCGTGATGAGGGTAGGGTCCATGTGTTTTACCTTGGCGACCAGGGCCATGGTCTTAATTTCCTCAAGGAAGCTCAGGTTGTTGTTGCTGGCGACGCTGTCGGTTCCTATAGCCACGTTTATTCCTCTCTCCAGAAGAGCCGGAACGTCGCATATACCGCTGGCAAGCTTCAGATTGCTTACAGGGTTTGTCGCAACCGTTACGCCTTTTTCCTTAAGAACGTCGTAATCCTCGCCCTCTATCCACACGCAGTGTGCCGCGATGGACGGCGTGTCGAAAATGCCGCAGTCGTTTAAATAGCGCACGGGAGTTCTTCCACCGCGCCTCTCTTTGCACTCCTCGTGTTCCAGTTTTGTCTCAGACACGTGAACATGCATGTTGAGATTTTCCTCTCCGGCAAAATCTGCTACCGCCCTTGCCGTAGCTTCGTCCGAGGTGTATTCGGCATGAAGGCTTGCATCGATTTTAATTCTTCCGTTTCCCAGACCGTTAAACCTTACGGAATCCCTCATTTCCCTTATGGACGGAAGTTCTGAAACAGGCGCTCCGAACGGGTTGGAAATGGCCCTGGATATGTTGTTTTTTGCGCCGCTGTCGAGGACAGCTCTTACCATATCCTCGGTAAAGTAGTACATGTCACTGGAGGAGACGATTCCAAATCTTATGGATTCTGCCATGCAGAGCATGGTCGCCCAGTACACTGCATTTCCAGAAAGTTTGTCTTCAAAGGGAAATATTCTGGTGTTAAGCCAGTCCTGCAGCGCCAGGTTCTCTCCGTATCCCCTCATAAGCGCCATTGGCGAATGAGCATGGGCGTTGTAAAACCCCGGTGTGAGAAGCCTGTTCTTCCCGTCGTACTCACGGCCGAAATCGCCGGAAGGCTTTGTTTTCCCTACGTATACTATGTGGTCGTCCTTTGTTGCAAGGTACATATCCTGACAAAGGCTGAAATTTTCGTCAAGCAGACTTATATTACTGAAAAGCATTTTTCATCTCTCCTTACTTATCTAAAGAACCATTATACCCGATAGAAAGGCTGTTTACTACACATTTTTCCCGTCAGGACTGTGTGTTTCCGTGACGCCGTCTTTGCCTCCTGCGGATTCGGGCGGTTTTCTGTTGTCATATATTATCTGAAGAAGCTCTATGGTATCGTCCAGCTTATCCCTTACGTCAGTCTTAAGCTGAATATACGGCTCTTTTCCCGCGTGCATCAGCATTCTCATTCCGAAAGCCTCGCTCGCTCTCGAAAGGGCGAAAGGCCCTACGGGATTTTTCCCCGCAAGAGCTATGAACACCTTTCCGCCCTGCTCGTAAATTCGCGTCACCGAAAGTTCCTCCGCCAGAGCTCTTATCCTCGATATCTTTACCAGATTCAGAGTCTCCTTCGGCAGTTCTCCGAACCTGTCCAAAAGCTCGTCTATCATATCCTCCATGTCGCTTTCCGTCGCGATGGAGGCTATTTTCTTATACATCTGAAGCTTCAGCATCTCGTTGTCCACATACCAGTCGGGAATATTGGCAGGAGCTTTTATCTCAACGGTAACTTCTTCCTTATTCTCGTTTACGATTTCGCCTCTAAGCCTTCTCATGGCGTCGTCAACCAGCTTGCAGTAAAGCTCGTATCCGATGTTCATCATATGGCCGCTCTGTTCGCTTCCGAGTAGGTTTCCCGCACCTCTTATTTCAAGGTCCCTCATGGCTATCTTAAAGCCGGAGCCGAACTCGGTGAATTCTCTTATGGCCTTAAGCCGCTTTTCGGCAACCTCGGAGAGAACCTTGTCTTTCTGATACATCAGGTATGCGTATCCCATCCTGTTCGACCGTCCCACCCGGCCTCTCAGCTGATACAGCTGGGAGAGGCCGAACCTGTCCGCATCGAGAATAATCATCGTATTGGCGTTGGAAATATCTATGCCCGATTCTATAATGGTGGTCGCGACGAGAACGTCGTACTCTCCCCCGATGAACTTCAGCATTATATCTTCAAGGGCGTGTTCGTTCATCTGTCCGTGTCCGATGGCGACCCTTGCCTCAGGAACCAGTGAAGAGATTTTATCGGCTATGCGCCTTATTCCCCTCACCCGGTTATATACGACGAACACCTGACCGCCTCTGTCGATTTCCCTGTTTATGATTTCCCGAAGGACGCTGTCGTCCTGCTCCAGAACGTAGGTCTGAACCGGATATCTCTCTTCGGGAGGCTCCTCTATGATGCTCATGTCCTTTATTCCCGTAAGGGACATGTTCAGTGTCCTCGGAATAGGCGTCGCCGACAAAGTGAGCACGTCGATGTTGGCCTTAAGCTTTTTTATGGCCTCCTTGTGAGCCACGCCGAAGCGCTGCTCCTCGTCTACGACCAGAAGTCCCAGATCCTTAAACTTCACGTCCTTTGAAAGAATTCTGTGAGTTCCTATGAGAAGGTCTATCTGACCTTTGTTGACCTTCTCCGCAATCTGCTCCTGCTGTTTTTCGGTGCGGAACCTGGACATCATCTCGACCTTGAAGGGAAATCTTTCAAAACGCTCCTTCAGGGTGTAATAGTGCTGGTTGGCGAGTATCGTCGTCGGAACGAGAACGGCGGCCTGTCTGCCTTCTCCCACGCATTTGAAAAGGGCCCTTGCGGCCACCTCGGTCTTTCCGAAGCCTACGTCGCCGCAGAGAAGTCTGTCCATTGGAGCCGGCTTTTCCATATCCTCTTTAATTTCCTCGATGGCCTTGAGCTGGTCGTCGGTTTCCGTGTACGGAAAGCTCTCCTCGAACTCCCTCTGCCACGGCGTGTCCTTCTCGAAGGCGTACCCGGATTCCATCTTCCTCTGGGCGTACAGGTTTACAAGGTCCTCGGCCATTTCCGCTATGGCAGCCTTTGCCCTCGCCTTCGTCGCCTTCCAGTCACCTCCCGACAGCCTGTTTATCTTAGGGGTTACGCCTTCTGCGCCTATGTACTTCTGGACTATGTCCATCTGCTCCACAGGGACGTAGAGCATGTCGTCGCCGGCGTACTTTATCTTTATGTAGTCCTTCTTCTCTCCCTGAACCGTAAGCTGCTCTATGCCCAGGAATTTTCCTATGCCGTGGTTTTCATGAACGACAAAGTCCCCTTTGCGCATGTCGGAAAAGGAGGAAATCTTCGTACCAGGACCCTTTTTCCTTCTCCTCTTTCCCGTTCTCTGCCCCGGGAAAATATCGTTGTCGCTTATGTAGCATACCTTTTCTGCCGGAAAGTCCATACCGGCGGAAAGAGAGCCCTCTTTAAAAGAGATGTCTCCGTGAATGCCCTCCCTGTCGATATACTCTATTATGCTCTCCATCCGCTCCTTTCCCGAAGCTGCGATGGTTATCCTGTAGCCGTGCTTTACGTAGTTTTTAAGCTCTGAGGCGAATATTTCAAGGTGTCCGTTAAAGGAAGGTATCTGCCTGCTCTGTATGTTGTAAACTGCGGAAAGGTTTTCGCCGCCTCTGACCGCCTTTGGGAAAGGCGTGATAAGAGCCGTATCCAGGCTTTGATAAGCTCTTATAAGCTCGTCCTTGTCGGGAATTATTCCGGCGTCCTCAGGAACGGCCTCTCCCCTTGAAAGAAGTACCTCAAAGTCTGCGGCAAGCTCTTTATTAATCGCGTCCACGTGTTCGTATATGCGGTCGGGATCGTCTATTATGATGCGCCCTCCCGAGAGCATGTAATCCCAGAGACTTGCCGGCTCGTCGGTAAAGTATGAAATATAACTTTCCAGAAGCTGAATGTTGGAAGCTGTGTTCATGTATTCAGCAAGTTCATCTCTGCGTTTTTTAAGGTTTTCTATGGCTTCTCCGTTATCGGTTTTACCTGCGGAAAGTTTTTTTATCTGTCTGTCGTAGGCGTTCTTAAGCTTTTCCTCAGCAGCCTTGAACATTTCCCCGTCTATTATCAGCTGCTCGGCGGGATAAACCGTAAGGCTTCTGACACTTTCCCTGGAACGCTGCGTTTCCGGATCAAATGTCCTTATTGAATCCACTTCGTCTCCGAAAAACTCCACTCTGTAAGGGCTTTCTCCGTCGGGAGGAAAAACGTCCAGAATTCCTCCGCGCACGGAAAACTGACCCGGACTTTCCACCAGCTCCTCGTGTTCGTATCCCATATACACGAGGGCCTTCCTCAGTTCATCCGGGCTGTACTCCTCTCCCATATTTATCTCTATAGACGCAGCCTGAAACGTCTCCGGCGGCAGCATTTTTTTCAGCGCCGCAAGGGCCGGAGCAACGACTATGGCGTTTTTGTCCGTCCTCAAAGCCTTCAAGGCTTTCAGCCTCCCGGAAAGCTTTTCGTGATCCCTCGCGTCATATCGCAGGAAAAAGCCTTCTTCTCCCGGCATAACCGTTATTTCACGGCCGGAAAAAAAAGAAAGGTCAGAAGCCAGTCTCTCTGCCCTTGCAGTCCCGGCAGTTATGATAAGGCTCTGTCCTTCTTTCTCTATAAGCCCGGATATGACGGGAATGCTGCGGCTTTCGGAAATTCCCGAAAAACAGACTATCCCCTTTTCCATACCTACTTCTCCTCGTCTTTATGCTTTCTCGTATTGAACCTGTTCATGGCAATGTCGATTCCGTCCTTTACGAAGCACTCTACGGCATCGGCGGCATTCCTGACCGTTTCGTCCAGAATCTCCATTTCCCCCGGCGAAATCTTTCCTATAACGTGATTTACAAGGTCGCCCGAGGCTCTGCCTATTCCCACTCTCACTCTCGGAAACTGATCCGTTCCCAGAAGGCTCACTATAGACCTCATTCCGTTATGGGTTCCGGCGCTTCCCGATTTTCTAAGCCTCAGATTCCCCAGCGGTATATCGATATCATCGTATATGACTATAATATGAGAGGGCGCAAGCTTGAAAAATCCTGCGGCCTCTCTTACGGCGTCTCCGCTCAGGTTCATAAAAGTCTGGGGCTTCATGAGCATGACCTTTTCCCCGCCTATGACGCACTCTCCCGTAAGTGCACGGAATTTAAGCCTGTCTACGGCGGTTCCCGTCATTTCTGCCAGTCTGTCTATGACCATAAAGCCCATATTATGGCGTGTCTTTTCGTATTTCTTCCCCGGGTTGCCAAGTCCCACTATAAGGTACATGTTTCTCTCTCCTCTGTGACAGATTTTCCTGGGCTCCCGGTTCAGTATACCAGCAAATATGCTCATCAGTCGAAAAGCTTGCTTATGGAGCCGTTGGTGAATACTCTCGTCATTGCTTCCGCAAATATAGGCGCAACCGAGAGGAATTTCATCTTATCTATGCGCTTTTCTTCCGGAATAGGAATCGTGTTAAGAAGTACAACTTCACTTATCACGGATTTATCCAGTCTTTCCACTGCAGGACCTGAAAGAACCGGATGAGTTGCACAGGCAAATACGTCCTTCGCGCCCAGGTCCTTTATGGCCGCTGCGGCGTTGGTGATGGTTCCGGCCGTATCTATCATATCGTCTAATATGATGCAGTTTTTGCCGTTTATGTCGCCTATGATATTCATGACCTCGCTCTTGTTAGGCTCCGGTCTTCTCTTGTCCACTATGGCTATAGGGCAGTTCAGATACTCGGCCATGTTTCTGGCTCTGGTAACGCTTCCGTGGTCAGGTGATACCACTACCACGTCTTCCAGATTCTTTTCCTTGAAGTATCTGGCCAGTATAGGCATTCCCACGAGATGATCCACCGGAATATTGAAGTATCCCTGTATCTGATTGGCGTGAAGATCCATGGTCAGCACGCGGTCTGCACCCGCAGCCATGATAAGGTCTGCAACCAGCTTCGCCGTGATAGGGTCTCTGGCCTTCGCCTTTCTGTCCTGGCGGGCATATCCGTAGTAAGGAACAACCGCGTTGATTCTTCCCGCAGACGCGCGCTTCATGGCGTCTATCATTATGAGAAGCTCCATGAGGTTGTCGTTTACCGGATAGCAGGTAGGCTGGACGATGTACACGTCGATACCTCTTACGGATTCCCAGAGATTTACGGAAATCTCACCGTCGCTGAACTTGGTTACGGTAGCTCTTCCCAGCGGCTTTCCCATGATGGATACGATTTCCTCCGCAAGCTCAGGGTGTGAATTACCTGCAAACACCTTGTAGTCTGAAAATGCGCCGTTTTTCATCTTTAAAACACCTATTCCTTCCTCTTTCACCTTTTTATTTATCAATTGACAGCTACTTCCTGTAAAGGCCTCGCTGTTTCGCCCATCCCTGAATGTTTTTCTGCCTGGTTCTGGCAACGCAGAGGGCGTCCTCCTCCACGTTCTTCGTGACGGTGCTTCCCGCCGCTATATACGCTCCGTCTCCTATTGAAACGGGAGAGACTATATTGGCGTTGCAGCCGATAAACGCTCCGTCTCCCACGGTGGAGCGGTATTTGTTCGTTCCGTCGTAGTTTACGAAGACCACTCCGCATCCCAGGTTTATGTTCTTTCCCAGATCGGCATCTCCTATGTATGTAAGATGTGCAGACTTTGTCCCGTCTCCTAATGTGGAGTTCTTCACTTCCACAAAGTCGCCGACCTTGCAGCCCTTTCCTATGCGGCTTCCCGGTCTTATATAGGCAAAAGGTCCTACCATTGTCCCATCGCCTACAGCGCTTTCCTTTATTACGGAGCTTTCTATCTCCACGCCGTCGCCGATTACGCTGCCGCAGATTCTGCTGTTCTGATATATCCGGCAGTTTTCTCCGATTACGGTACCCGCTTCTATAGTCACGCAGGGACCTATGTAGGTTCCCTTCCCTATCTTCACGTCTTCACCGATGTACGCGGTATTTATATCCTCGAATTCCACTCCGGTTTCAAGATATTTCTCGACCCTGGAAATTCTCGCCGCTTCCTTTTCTCTGTACTCTGCCAGGGTCATCATTCTTCCTCCCCGTCGTCGTCCATTATCATTCGGCCCACTTTAAATATATCTCCGGCTCCCATGGTTATCACCAGATCTCCGGCTTTCGCATTTGCCTCCACAAAATCAGCCATCTCCCTGAAATCCTTCATGTACCTCACGTCCTTATCCGGGTGATGAGTCTTTATGCTTTCGGCAAGAGTTTCCGAGGTTACCTTGTATATGTTCTTCTCTCTGGCGGCATATATATCCGCAAGAATGAGAATGTCCGCATCGCTGAATGCCTCGGCAAATTCGTCCATAAGAGCCAGGGTCCTGGTGTATGTGTGAGGCTGGAAAAGACACCAGAGCCTGCCGTGTGGAATATTCTGCGCTGCAGAAAGGGTCGCTCTGATTTCCGTCGGATGATGAGCGTAGTCGTCAACCACCGTAACACCTTTTCCCGTGGTTCCCTGTACATCGAACCTTCTCTGGGTTCCTGTATACTTGCCGAGAGTGTCTATTATGACCTCCGGGCTTACTCCCATCTGGTGACAGCAGGCAAAAGCAGCGGTGGCGTTCAGGATGTTATGTTCACCCGGAACATTAAGCTCCGCTCTCCCCAGGTGCTGCCCCTTATATGACACGTCAAATGACGGCATTCCCGTGTGAGAGAAGGTTATATCGGAGATACTGTACACGCTGTTTCCGTTATATCCGTAAGTTATGGTCTGGGGTATCTCCTTAATAATCCCCGATAGGAACGGGTTGGAATCGTATGCTATGAGCTTTCCGCCCCTCTTGATATTTTCAGTAAATCTCTTAAATGACCTTACTATGTGATCTATGTCTTTAAAGTAATCGAGATGGTCGGAGTCAATATTCAGTATGACTTCGGTCATGGGGCGAAGCTCCAGAAAGCTGTCTCTGTACTCGCACGCTTCCGTAACAAAGAAAGAACTGCCGCCGACTCTTACGTTTCCCCCGATTTCAGCCAGATTCCCGCCTACGAGAATAGTAGGATCCAGCTTCGCGTTATCCAGTATAAGGGAAACCATAGAAGTAGTGGTAGTCTTTCCATGGGTGCCGCTTATGGCTATGCTGTTTTCAAACTCGTCCATGAGTATTCCCAGAATCTCCGCTCTTCCTGCGAGAACGGCATGCTTTTCCCTGGCTCTCACCATCTCCGGATTTTCGTCGAAAATGGCCGCAGAATATATGACGAGATCTGCGTTTTCCACGTTTTCGGCTCTATGGCCTATGTATATCTCCGCTCCCTGAGCCCTTAATCTATCCGTAATGTCGGATTCCTTCATATCGGAGCCCGATACCTTATATCCCCTGGCAAGAAGTATTTCGGCAATGGCAGAAAGTCCTACGCCTCCGATGCCGATACAGTGTATGCTCTTAAAATCCGATAAATTAATCATTGATAACTTATCCTCCTTAGATATACGGCTTTGCCGTTTAAAGACGGGTTTATTATAACATACCGGAACAAAAAAAGCTTTACTAAACATCAAAAAAATTGAGTCCGATTTCAACTTAATCGTATACCGCAGAGGTTTTCTCATGTATAATGCATGTAATGACTTTTTTAACCTTTTGACAAAGGAGGAAGATTCCATTGAAACGAACCCTGAGAGTAGGCGCCATAATTAAAATTCTCACTGACAGTCCGGGAAAGATTTTCCCTCTTCAATACTTCTGCGACATGTTCGACGCAGCGAAGTCCAGCATAAGCGAAGACATCGATTTTGCAGCAGAATCCATAGAATTCACCGGTACAGGAACCATCGAGACCATTCCGGGCGCTAAAGGCGGAGTGAAGTTCGTACCCGATATCACGGAAAGTCAGCTTAAAGCCCTTCAGGAAGAGTTCTGCAGCCGTATAAAAGACAGCAGCCGTATTCTCGGCGGCGGTTTTCTCTATACCTCCGATATAATGTTCGATACCGGCCTTGTACGGCGTATAGCTGCGGTCTTTGCCCGGAAATTCAGGGACAGAAACGCAGATTACGTTGCCACAGTTGAAACCAAGGGAATACCCCTCGCTGCAATGACAGCCCACTACCTCAACCTTCCGCTGGTCATAATACGCCGCGAGGCAAAGGTTTCCGAAGGCAGCACTGTGAGCATAAACTACTTCTCGGGCTCATACGACAGAGTTCAGAAGATGTCCATAGCAAAGCGCGCCGTCGTTCCCGGTTCCAGCGCCATAATCATCGACGATTTTATGAGAGGCGGAGGAAGCACCAAAGGAATAGCCGACATTCTCTCCGAGTTCGACGTGTCAGTGGCCGGTACCGGAATAGCCATAGCCAGCAGAACCCCGGAGAAGAAAAAAATCGATGATTACACGGCAATACTCTACCTCGGCGACGTGGATGAAGAGAAGAGAACTATAGAAATTCTGCCTAATAATCAGATTTTTTAGAATCGAACTTGTATTCTTGATTCAAACAGTGTATAATCGTATTATCAAATTGACCTGAGTATACGGGCAGAAAGGTGGTCATAAGATGAATATTACTGACGTGAGAATCAGAAAAGTAAGCGATGAAGGAAAAATGAAGGCTGTAGTTTCAATAACCTTCGATGATGAATTCGTGGTTCACGATATCAAGATCATCGAGGGACAGAACGGTCTTTTCATCGCGATGCCGAGCAGGAAGATGGGAGAAGGCGATTTCAGAGATATAGCGCACCCGCTGGTTTCAGAAACCAGAAACAAGATTAAAGACGCTATTTTTGCAGAATATGAGAAGGTTCTCGCCGAAAAAGAGGCGGAAGATGCCGCCCTTTAAACTTAATATTGACAGAATTTAAGAGTGTTCAAAAGAAAAAAAGGATGATTCGCGTCATCCTTTTTTGCTGCCCTTTCAGCTTCTTTCGGCAGTAATTACTCTTATGAGATTAGTGTTCCCCTTCTCGTCAACAGGGAGTCCCGCAGTTACTACCAGCTTGTCTCCCTCTTTTATTATCCCTGCGGCTATGGCCTTTGACGCATAGTTTTCCATGCAATCCTCTATTTCCCTTCTGTAGTCTGAGCGTATAGGGTAAACTCCCCACAGAAGAGACATCTGATGATATGTCTTTTCATACGGTGAAGCGCCTATTATCAGCGTATCCGGTCTGAACTTGGCCATTCTGCCGGCCGTATATCCCGTCTTGGTAACCGCCATTATGGCTCCCGCCTTTATATCCTGCGCCAGTGTACTTGCCGCATGAGCTATGGCGTTGGTGACGTCGAGGGCATCCATCTCATGCCACACCATTTCTCTCGCAAAAGTGCTCACTCTCATCATGTCGTTTTCAGCCTGCTCCGCAATCCTGGCCATGGTGGTCACAGCCTCGACAGGATAATTTCCCGCTGCGGTTTCTCCGGAAAGCATGACTGCGCTTGTACCGTCAAAGACGGCATTTGCAACGTCAGTTATCTCAGCTCTCGTCGGAACCGGCGAGCTTATCATCGACTCCAGCATCTGGGTGGCCGTTATTACTATTTTTCCGGACTGGACGCACCGGCGTATGAAACGCTTCTGTATGCCCGGAAGTTTCTCGTATGCGACCTCCACTCCCATATCTCCGCGTGCCACCATAATTCCGTCAGCGGCATGCAGAATCTCTTCAAAGTTT
>DXHZ01000068.1 GCA_019113145.1 Candidatus Avanaerovorax faecigallinarum | reverse complement strand
GAGAAAGCCTTGAAAAAGAACTTGAAGAGAGCCTGCCCGTGATTTACGTCGACATAAGCGGAGCGGTGGAAAAGCCCGGAGTCTACGACGTGAAGGAGGGAACGAGGGTTTTCGAGGTCATTGAGATGGCGGGAGGTCTTACGTCAGAGGCGGATATAGACGGCTTTAACAGAGCCGAGGAGGTCTTTGACGGACAGAAGCTGACCATACCGGAAAAGATTTCGGAAGAGGCCGGCGGCGGGACAGTCGTTTCGTCAGGCGTAACATCATCGGGACTTATAAACATCAACAGAGCCACGGCGGAGGAACTTGACGAAATTCCCGGAGTAGGGCCGTCAACGGCCGAGGCCATAATCAGATACAGAGAGGAAAACGGCAGCTTCAGGAAGAAAGAGGATATAAAGAACGTCAGCGGCATAGGCGACAAGACCTATGAGAAAATGGCAGACAAGATAACGGTTTGATGGTATAATAGCTTCACCGGAAAAATTACCATATTCAAAGGAGTATTTATGATTACAAAGGAGAAGATCGACAGAATCAACGCTCTTGCCCACAAGGCAAAGACTGCGGAAGGACTTACGGATGCGGAAAAAGAGGAGCAGCAGATTCTGAGAAGAGAATACATAGATTCGTTTAAGGCGAATCTGAGAGCTCAGCTTGAAAACATCAGGTTCGTGGAAGATGAGGAAAAAGCAAGAGGCGAGGATCCGTCGGAGGACGTTATCATAATCGAGGAGGATTAGACATGGCCGGGATAAGAGTCGAAAAGGGCGACATCACAAAGCTTTCCGTCGATGCCATAGTAAACGCAGCGAACTCAACGCTTCTGGGAGGAGGCGGTGTAGACGGAGCCATTCACAGGGCTGCAGGCCCGGAGCTTCTGGCGGAGTGCAGAACCTTAGGCGGCTGCAGAACAGGAGAGGCTAAGATAACCGGAGGCTACAATCTGCCAGCAAAATACGTGATTCATACGGTAGGACCCATATATTCGGGCTCTGAGAGCGATCCAGAAAATCTTTATAACTGCTACCTTAATTCCCTCAATCTCGCCCGGGCTAACGACGTTCACAGCATAGCGTTTCCGTGTATATCCACGGGAGTGTACGGCTATCCTAAGGATAAGGCTGCGCAGGTTTCGTCAAAGGCGGTAGAGGACTGGATAAAGTCGAATTCCGACTATGACATGGAAATTATATTCTGCTGCTTCGACGACAGAAGCTGCGGATTATATAAAGAAATTTTGAATGTTTGAGGAGCGCCCGCCTTTGGTATAAGAGTACCGAAGGAGTTGATGATTATGAGAAACGTGTACATGGACTACTCCGCGACCACACCGGTCAAGGAGGAAGTTTTAAAGGAAATGATACCTTATTTCACCGAGAACTTCGGAAACCCTTCCAGCCTTTATACTCCGGGACTTACCGCAAAGGAAGGCCTTGACCTGGCGAGAGAAAGGGTTGCAGGTCTCATCGGAGCTGAACCCTCGGAAGTTTACTTCACGGGATGCGGAAGCGAAGCGGATAACTGGGCGCTCATGGGAATTGCCGATAAGTTTAAGGATAAGGGTAATCACATAATAACCAGCAGCATAGAGCATCCGGCCATACTGAGAACCTGCGAATATCTTGAGAAGCACGGATTTCAGGTTACGTATCTGACGCCGGAAAAGGACGGAAGAATTCTTCCCGAAACTCTTGAGAAGGCGATTACGGATAAAACAATACTCGTAAGCGTGATGCTGGTGAATAACGAGGTAGGAACCATAGAGCCCATAAAGGAGCTTGCCGAAGTAGCGAAAGCCCGCGGCGTACTTTTTCATACCGATGCGGTTCAGGCTCTCGGAAACGTTCCTATCGACGTGAAGGAGCTGGGCGTGGATCTGATGAGTATGTCAGCCCACAAGATTTACGGACCTAAGGGCGTGGGAGCTCTGTATATCAGAAAGGGGCTTAGATTCCCTAATCACATATTCGGCGGCGGCCAGGAAATGGGAAGGCGCGCAGGAACGGAGAATATGGCGGGAATCGTCGGATTCGGCAAAGCGGCCGAACTTGCAAAGGCCGGTCTTTCAGAGCACATAGCTCATTCGGAGAAGCTGAGAAACCGTCTGATTGAAAAAGTGACCAGCGAGATTCCGGATACGTACGTAAACGGCACCATGGAGCACAGACATCCGGGAAACGCCAATATCACCTTTAAATACATAGAAGGAGAGTCTATACTTCTTCTTCTGGACGCCTGCGGAATAAGCGTATCCACCGGTTCCGCATGCTCGTCCAAATCCCTTAAGCCGTCGCACGTTTTAACGGCCCTGGGAGTTCCCGTGGAAATGATTCACGGCACCGTGAGATTTACGGTCGGCGACTTCACTACGGAAGAGGATATAGATTACGTTGTTGATAACCTTAAGAAAATAGTGGCAAGACTGAGAGAGCTTTCTCCTGTCAGCGCCGAGAAAGGATGGTAAGCTATGGGATTATATAACGATACTGTCATGGATCACTTCATGAATCCGAGAAATGTAGGGGAGATGGAAAATCCGGACGGCGTGGGAACATACGGAAGCCCGGTCTGCGGCGATATGATGCAGATTCAGATCAAGGTCGAAGACGACGTCATCAAAGACGCCAAATTCAAAACCTTCGGCTGCGGAAGCGCCATTGCATCATCCAGCATGGCCACTTCCATGATCATAGGTATGACCATAGACGAAGCCCTCGAAATCTCCAACAAGCAGATTATAGAGGAGCTTGGAGGACTTCCTGCGGTGAAGATTCACTGTTCCGTACTTGCCGATCACGCCATAAAGGCTGCAATTTACGATTACGCTCAGAAGAACGGCAAAACCTACGCGGGACTTGAAGGATTTGATCCTGATGCAGACGAGGATGAGCATGAACACGAAGATATCGAAGAATAATAAAGTAATGCTGGGACTTAGCGGCGGTGTGGACAGCACCGCCGCTGTTTTGCTGCTCAAAGACGCCGGTTACGATGTTACGGGATATTACTTCGACGTGACCGGAAATAACGAATCGGCGAAAGCCTCTGCGGAGAAGGCTGCCGAAAATCTGGGCATAGACCTCATATGCGAGGACGTTTCCGCAGACTTTGAGAAATGCGTAATAGACAATTTCTGCAGGGAGTACGCTGCAGGAAGAACGCCGAACCCGTGCGTGGTCTGCAACCTGAACATAAAGTTCAAAAAACTGGCTGAAGCAGCGGACAGGATTGGAGCCTTTTACATAGCCACGGGCCACTACGCTGACGTGGTCTATTCTGAAGACTACGGCGCATATTTTATCAGAATAGGAGCCGACGAGAAGAAAGATCAGTCCTATATGCTGTACAGGCTCGGTCAGGACGTTCTCTCAAGGCTTATTCTCCCTCTGGCTCATGCTGAAAACAAGGAATCGATCCGCGCAATGGTTCGGGAAAAGGATATATTTAACGCCGACGCTCCTGACAGCCAGGAAATCTGTTTCATAGATGATAACGTTACGTACAGGGATTTCCTCGCCGGACGTGGTTTCGTCTGTGAGAAGGGCAATTTTGTCGATTTAGAAGGCAACGTGCTGGGGGAGCACGGCGGAATTATGAACTATACGGTGGGACAGAGGAAGGGCCTCGGAATCGCGCTGGGAAAGCCGGCCTTCGTGGTGAAAATAAATGTCGAAACAGGCGAGGTGGTTCTCGGCGAGAACAGGGATCTTTTTTCCGACTGCGTAAAATCGACGGAAACGGTTTTCACATGTGATAAACTCCGGGAAGAAGCCGAGTCGGAAGCCGGCCTTCACGTTAAAGCCAAGATCCGCTACACATCAAAGCCTGCAGACGCCGTAGTGAGACTATACGGAGACGGCAGGGCCGTGACCACGTTTACTGAACCACAGAGAGCCGCAACTCCGGGCCAGTCAATAGTCTTTTACAAAGGAGAGCTGCTGGCAGGAGGCGGAGTGATAGAATAGGAATTGAACTTATGGTTTTAAAATGATATGTATTGTAGATCTAAATAAACCTGTATACGGACCTCTTATGAATTCTATCGCTGAAGAAGGGAAAATACTTTATGAGAAAATATGACAATTTCTGCTCAGCATTTGCCAATCTAAAAGAAATATATAACTATAGACCTCCGTATGATACGGTAACACTGACGGGATTAGTAGCGCTTTATAAAATATGTTTTGAACAATCCTGGAAAATGATGAAGGAAGTCTTATCCGACCATGGATATGAGGAATCGGCTACCGAATCCCCAAAGACAATACTTAAGACGGCATACAGCGCAGGAATGATAAATGATGAAGACAAGTGGCTGAAAGCCCTTGCAGCCAGAAATAACGTTTCCCACGCATATAACAGGGAAATAGCCGCCGATATAATCAAGGAAACCAGGGACATATTCTACGATATGTTCGCCGACCTGAAAGCGGAGATTGAAAAATGGATTTGAGAAGGAAATAAAGATGTGTGCGCGGAGGCAGTGCCACCCAGCCCGCCAAATAGAACGGAGCGTATCGAATATGTAACATAATTGTCGAACTGTGCAGAAAAACTGAAGAGCCGGTTAATCTGTTAAAAAAATAATATCAGACGTCACCTTATCACAGGTGGCGTTTTTATGTGTGCGGAAATATGATGCACATTTGTTTTATAGAAAAAATTATTTGGTTATACCAAAGGTCATACATATATAGAAGAGGGTTAACAGGTAGGTTAACAAAAGCTAATCTTGAACGAATACTTTAGTGCGATGAAGTAATTCTTACGACTTTCTTACAAATTTCTTAAGACTTTATGAACATTGCATGCAACATATTGAAAATGCTTGAAATGTATAATATAGTGAAATAAATCAAAAATCAGAAAATAACAAGAATCAGGATTTGTTCAGATGGGGGATGACAGAGATGAAATTAAAACGGATATACTTGATTAAAATTATAGCTATGGTGGCTGTATTAACATTGATTTTGACATCTTGTGATGGCAGAGAAGATAGTTCAAGTCAGGGAAAGAAAACATTGACTGTCTTTACGATGGATGAGCTGGTGTTCGAACCGATAATGGAATTCACTAATTATAATCCGCACTGGAGAATTGAAATTGAGGAAGGATTAGATGATCCGGATAATGCATCTGACGGTATTAAAAAGCTGAATGCTGAACTATTTAGTGGAAAAGGTCCGGACATCATCATCATGGATGAACTGAATGCAGATAAGTATATAGAAGCAGGTCTGCTTGAGGATATAACGGATATAGTGGAAGATACAGAGGGAGTGTCTGAAAAGATTATAGACAATCAGCGTGTTGACGGTGCTATCTATACTATGCCCATGGGTTTTCAGTTAATAATGAATTCTGCTTCGCCTGAACTGGATGTATCCTTTCATAATTTTTCTGATTTTATATCTTCAACTGAATCAAAAAAATGTCGGTTCAGCGAATGGTATCCGAGTATGGCCGGGTTATGGTTTCGAACGGAAATTGGAGACACTGTTGATTATAATCACAAAATTACAGAAGATGAGTTGAAAATTTTTTATTCAAATTTAAAAGAGTTGTATCAATATATGGGAAGAGATCCATACATGTTGCATTATTCTTTTGATAACTTTAGAGCGGTTGACCTGCCGTTTTTCAGATTTTTCGATACAGACCGATTTATGATAAACGGGAATGAATTCGAAGAGATTAATATTTCCAGAGATTATATTGGTTCATTGTATGACGTACAGATTGCGTTCCTGTTTCAGCGTGATGGACTGATGGATTTCAGCTTCTATGAAGATAAGGAAGGTTACGGATACATACCAAGGTATATAATGGCGATTAACAAAAATGCCAGGAATAAGGAAGCAGCTTTGGAATGTTTGAAATTCATGATTGGAACTGGGCAGGAATATATGTCGAGAGCACAGATGTTTCCGACGAATACAGGTTATCTTAATATGAAAATCAAAGAATCTGCAGGAAATGAAGTGAATATGGAATACGTTGAAGGCATGTCCAATAATGAGAAACTCAAATTAATAAAAGTAATAAACAATCTTGGGAAAGGCATAGTGACGGATACATATGAAATTGAAATAGTTATGCAAGGAGCTGAAGAATATCTTCTTAATAAAGAGAACATTGATACAGCATGTGAAAAGACTATGAATAAACTCAATATATATTATTCAGAGAGATAGAGAGAGAGGGAAGAAAGTATGAAAATGAAAAAATTAGTTGCATTAATATTAGCAATGACATTCCTGTCTGTCTCCACATCATATGCGGCAACTGATGGTGCTGTAGAAGTAGATACTGGTTATGGTTTCAAGATAATAGAAAGAAAAGAATTTGAAACATTTATAGACAGTGACTTGAAAATAATTAATAACGAGCATAATGTTGTTATTCCAAGTAGAGAGGTGAACGGCATTATTGATAAATGTGAAAAAGAAATGGATATATGCTTCTATGATGTTACATCAGAAGAAGAATATATATACGAAGATTATATTCTTGCTATGCAGATTATTATCGTTTCCGAAGAGGAAGTAACAGGAACAGATAATGATATTTACTACAATATAGTAGAAACCCCGTTTGAACATGCAACGATGAATCTAAAGCTTCCTGTGGAAATCGTACGCGAAGATAAAATTAGCGTTTATTCATACACCTTGCCTGATACAGGAAGAATCAAGAAAGAGTTTTCTTATGATAAGTCCGAAAATAGCGTATCAGTGAATTTTAGTTCTAAAGATAATATAATTGCAGTTTTTTATGACGAACCACCATACAATGGCTTGACAGCTACGGACAAATCAAAAACATATACTGCAACATATATTGTAATTAGTATCGCGATATGCGCCTTAGTGATTGCTGCTGTTATATACATTTATAGAAAAAAATCTAATAAGATGCGTTAATTGGTTGTTCAAAAAAATATTTAATGCGAGACATGATATTGAATCCTGTACATGGGAATGAAATCTGAAAATAAAGGGGGATGACCGGTGTGAGATCAAAACGGAGAAACTTAATTAGAATTATAGCTATAGTGGCTGTATTAACATTGATTTTGACATCTTGTGATGGTAGAGAAGACAGTTCAAGCCAGGGAAAGAAAACATTGACTGTTTTTACGATGGATAAGCTGGTGTTCGAACCGATAATGGAATTCACTAATTACAATCCGCACTGGGGAATTGAAATTGAAGAAGGATTAGATGATCTGGATAATGCATCTGACGGTATTAAAAAGCTGAATGCTGAACTTTTCAGCGGAAAAGGTCCGGACATCATTATCATGGATGAACTGAATGCTGATAAATATATAGAAGCCGGTCTGCTTGAGGATATAACGGATATAGTGGAAGATGTTAATGGAGTATCCGAAAAAATTATAGACAATCAGCGCGTTGACGGTGCTATCTATACTATGCCTATGGGTTTTAATTTAATTTTAGATACTGCTAGTCCTGATTTGAATGTATCGTTTAAAGATTTTACTTCCTTCATCGGTTCTTTAAATCAAAAAAAGTGTAAGTTGGACACATGGTATCCTAATATGGCAGGTATATGGTACCGGACAGAACTGGCGGATAAGATCTCTGCAGATGAAAAAATACACGTTAACAAGCTCAAGGGTTTCTATAAAAATTTGGCATCTTTGCATGAATATACAGGTAACGATCCATACAACATCTACTTCTGGTATGAAAATTTCAGAGCAATAAGCCTGAGCACATTACAGTGTTTTGATGCAAGCAGATATGTATTTGATGGAGAAAATGAAACAGAAATAAATGTAGCGAGAGATTATATCGGAAATATAGTTGATTTGCAGCTGGCGTACCAATTTCAGAGAGATGGTTTGCTGGAATTAAGTATCTTTAAAGATAGCAGCGGTTACAGATATGTTCCGAGATATATTTTGGCTGTAAATAAGAATGCGGAAAACAAAGATGCAGCTTTAGAATGTATAAAATACATGCTTCAGGATGGACAGGGGTATATGATGAGTGCTTTGATGTTTCCGGTAAATATCGATATATTGACAGATACAATTATAGAGTCTTCGGATACTCGACTGAATATGAAAAAGCTAGAGTGTATGACAGATGAAGAAAAGCGTGAAATTGTATATTCTGTTTCCAATCTTGGTAATGATATAAAGACAGATATTTATGCCATGGAGATAGTCATGAAAGGTTCGGAAGAGTTTCTGTCAGGGAATGCGGATATAAGTACTGCGTGCGAAAAAACAATGGATAAGCTTAAGATATATTACGCTGAAGGGTAGTAAGGGGGTATCGAGAAATGAAACGACTTTTAGCGTTACTGATAACAGCAATTCTCTTATGTTCGGCAATCACCGTATACGGGGAAGAAAATGCAACAACTATAAAACCGCTTTATGGGTTTTATATGTCTGATAAAAAAGATATTGCAGACTATAAAGATAAAAACTGGATTATAGAAAATGACTTAGCAAGAGTGACATTGAATAAAAATGTCATAAATAAAGTAATGGAAGATAAATTTCGTGAATCTGTCGTGATAGTTCTGGGGGATGTTACTACAGATGAAGAATATGTCTATGAAGACTATTTATGTGCAGTTGATTTCATAATAAGTTCATATACCGAGTCGCACACGGTTGGGATGTACACACCCGAATTCAAAAATGAAGAAGCTTCGATGGAGATAAATCTTCCGGTGAAAATTGAAGATAAAGATAAGCTTTTCGTATATAGTTATATGATCGGTGATTCTAGTAGAAAAACAAAAGAATTCATATACGATGAAAGTGACAATACAATAAAGGTTAATTTCAGCTCCGATGAATTTACAATAGCAGTGTACTATGATGTTTCACCTTATAATGGAATTTACGAAGAAGATGTGTCGGAAAGAAAAAATGGATATACTGTACTGGTTATTATTGCAGTAAGCGTTGCAATAATGATTGGTTTTGGAGCATACGCAGGGAAAAAGAGGCAATAATATGAGGATATCAAGTAGAAATAAAGGAACCATAATACCATATCTGTTTATTTTGCCAAGTCTGATAGGAGTATGCGCTATTATGGTATTCCCGTACGTCGATGTTCTGATAAGATCATTTAAAAATGTTAAGGGGAACTTTACCGGATTTTCGAATTATATGGAGGTATTTGTCAATGAAGCCTTCATTACAGCAATGACGAATACAGGGAAATTCATGGGTGTATGTATTCCGATAATGCTTGTAATATCACTTGCTTTAGCTTTAATAATTTTTGAGATACCGAAGGTTTCATCATTTATAAAAACTGGTTTGCTGTTGCCTATGGTGGTACCGGTAGCATCTGTTGTACTGGTGTGGAAATACTTTTTTTCACAGACAGGATTTATAAACGGATATCTTTTGGAGACGGGTGGTACACCTGTAAACTGGATGGAAAGCAGTGCGGCATTTTGGATACTTATAGCCGGCTACATATGGAGAAACCTTGGCTTTAACGTTATTTTATGGCTTGCAGCGCTGTCTGCAGTTAATTATTCGTCACAAGAGGCTGCAAAACTGGAGGGTGCAGGCTTTTTTCGAAGACATTTATGCATCACACTTCCGGCTATACACAATATGTCATTCGTTATAATCGTTCTTGCCATGCTAAATTCATTCAAGGTGTTCAGGGAAGCGTACATGGTGTGTGGAGATTATCCTGACAATAGTATTTACATGATTCAACATCTTTTTAATAACTGGTTCAGAAATCTGGATATAGACAGGCTTGCTGCTGCATCAGTAATAGACGGTTTCGTTATGGTAGTACTTATAGCTGTACTTCAGTATGCCTGGCGATCCGATCAGAGGTGACCTTTATGAAAAAACGTATAATCACTATTCTTATGGTACCCGTGGTATTTGCAATATGTTTTCCCGTTATATTCATAGTTGTGAATGCTTTTGCATCGCCGGAGCAGCTGTCAGAGAGATTCGGTCCGGTTATTAATCCCAATATGTATCCAGGCTATGCAGTGGCAGCATTCCTTCCTGATGGTGTTGGAACGGAATCCTACAAAGAATTACTGCTATATCAACCAGGATTTTTTGTTCTTTTCTGGAACTCTGTGAAAATATGCTTTTCTGTAGTTTTAGGACAGCTTATCATTGCTGTGCCTGCGGCGTGGGGATTTGCAATGTACGATTTCAGAGGAAGACGGATTCTGTTTGCTTTGTATATTCTGCTCATGCTGATGCCGTTTCAGGTACTGATGCTTTCGGAATATATTCTGTTCAATAAAATGGGTATACTTGATACTTTGCTGACCATGATACTTCCGGGTATATTTTCAACGTTTCCAGTGTTTATTCTGTATAATTTTTTCAGAGATATTCCGGATTCCGTTATAGAGGCAGCAAGACTTGACGGTGCGAGTGAGCTGATCATTTTTTTCAGTATAGGCGTGCCATACGGATTTTCGGGCATCGCTGCGGTTATGGTGCTTCAGTTTATAGAATACTGGAATCTTGTAGAGCAACCTATGATTTTTATTGACAGTCCTGATAAAATGCCGCTGTCGCTCTATCTTCCGAGTGTGAACCTGGATAATATATGCATATCTTTCGCAGCGGCGGTTATTACTATGATTCCTTCATATCTTGTCTTCAGAGCAGGACAGGATAAGCTGGAGTCAGGAATAGCAGCTTCGGCGGTAAGAAGGTAGGTGAATCATGAAAATCAAAAAGAAAGTACAGATATTCGGCATAGTTGTATTCCTGATGATAATGGCAACGTTCACGTTCATATCAAGATATATAAACGAAAGTGGACTTACTGCGGTAAGAATCTGTCAGGTTGGAATTGACGGCAGTATAAGCTCAGAAGGGGTAGTAAACTGTGGAGACGCCTCATACATTTTTTTCCCGCTTTATGAAGATACAATTTTAGGCAGACAGTTATATGCTCATATGGAGAAAGTGACAATAATAGCTGAAAAGAATGGAACAGCATATATAGACAGCGATAGCGGCGTATTTCTATATATCATACCGGAAGAGAAGAAAATCAATGAACTTTATGATGGAGAAATGCTGAGAGAGGTATAGATATGGCAGAAATAAAATACAGGGAAATATATAAAGTATACGGGAAAGATACGGAGGCAGTAAAAGGATTCAATCTCCACGTAAGAGAAGGGGAATTCATCGTTATAGCCGGACCGTCCGGATGCGGGAAATCTACTGTCTTGAGAATGACCGCAGGACTTGAAAAGGTTACCAAAGGAAATATCTACTTAAATGATAGGGACATTACAAATGCAGAACCTAAAAAAAGAGATATCGCCATGGTATTTCAAAACTATGCTCTTTATGAGAATATGACAGTGTATAACAATCTTGCTTTTCCATTAAAAATAAAGCGAATGAAAAAACATGATATTGATGAGAGAGTAAAAAAGACGGCAGAAACGCTAAAAATAGCAGATCTTCTAAATAGAAAACCTTCGGAATTATCAGGTGGGGAACGACAGAGAACAGCTATCGGCAGAGCAATAATAAGAGAGCCTGAAGTATTTCTCATGGATGAGCCGTTATCAAATCTGGATGCGAAGCTTAGAATCCGCTTGAGATACGAACTCAAGACACTTCACAGTAAACTTGGAATAACCACGATATATGTGACCCATGATAAAAGTGAAGCAATGTTTCTCGCAGATAGAATTGTCGTAATGAGAGATGGCGAAATAATTCAGGCGGGAACACCTGATGAAATATACAGAAAACCAACGGATATTTTTGTTGCAGACTTTTTTGAAGACCATGGACTTAACAGATATGTATCTTCAGATGTTGAGTATCTTATACGAGCAGAAGATATCGATATAAGACCTGACAAAGATGCTGAAGGCATTACATATTCAGAAGACGATATCATTTTATCTGGGACTGTATTTTCAAAAGAATTTATGGGAAGCGAAATTATATGGCATGTTGCATGTGGCGATAAAACATTTATCGCGGCAGGAAAGTCAGACGTAGAAGACTCTGCACCTGGTGATACCGTCAATATTGTTATGAACGGAAAAAAATTTATAAGAATTTAGTCAAAATCGTTTTAAATTCAGTATCTTAACGTAAGGAACTCCGTACTTTTTTGTTCCAACTCCCGCCGATATATGGTATACTTGACTCTATGGGAAACGCTGCGATATATGAAAAATCAGTATCTGAATATAGAAGGTGGCTGGAGAAAACCGAAGGCGATGAGGATACTCAGGCGGAACTGGCGGCTCTTAAGAACGAGCCGGAGGAGCTGGCGGAGAGCTTCTATAAGTCTCTTACTTTCGGCACGTCGGGTATCCGGGGAATTCTCGGAGCCGGCACCAACAGGATAAACCGGTACGTTGTCCGGCGCGTGACTAAGGGTCTGGCTTCGTATCTTCTGTCAGAAAGTGCGGAGCCGAAGGCGGTCATTTCCTACGACAGCAGAGAGATGTCGGAGGAGTTTGCGCGCCTGACGGCAAGAGCGCTTTCGGCGGCGGGAGTAAAAGCTTATATATTTCCCGTTCTGACGCCGGTGCCTGTTTTGTCCTTTGCAATCAGAGAGTTATCCTGCGATGCTGGGATAATGATAACGGCAAGCCACAATCCTAAGATTTTCAACGGATATAAGGTTTATAACTCCGAAGGCTATCAGGTGACGGGAGAGGTTGCGGACGATATTCAGAGCCGCATTGAAGCCGTCGACTATTTTGATGAAATACCGGAGTCAACCGATAATATTGAGATATTAAGTGACGAGGTCGGCGAGAATTTCAAGCTGCAGATTTTGTCAGAGATGCCTTTTAACAGGGATCGCGGATGCAACGGAGAGCTTAAGATTGTCTATACGCCCCTTAACGGAGCAGGACGAAATTACGTTTCCGATGTTCTTTCACGTTCCGGCTTTTCACAGGTGACGGTGGTGCCGTCTCAGGCGGAGCCCGACAGCACTTTCGCCACGTGCCCAGTTCCCAATCCGGAAAAGATTACCGCGTACAACGAGGCGTTTAAGGTTCTCGATGAGACAAAGGGAGATATAATTATCGCCACGGACCCGGATTCGGACAGGGTGGGGGCAGCTCTCATCCACGACGGAACCAAGGTTTTAATAAGCGGAAACCAGATGGGAATCCTTATGCTGGACTATATGACGAAGTTTAAGGAGATTAAACCGGATTCATTCATAGTGAGGAGCATCGTGTCCACGCCCCTTGTGGACAGAATAGCCGAGAGGCACGGAATTAAAGTGATAAAGACCCTTACGGGGTTTAAATATATCGGAGAAATTATTTCTCTCAACGATAAGGAAGAAAGGGACGCCGGTTCCTGCTTCTTCGGGTTTGAAGAAAGCTGCGGATTTCTGCCGGTTCCGTTCATAAGGGATAAGGACGGAATAAGCTCGGCTCTTCTGATTGCGGAAATGGCCGCATACTATAAGAGCAGGGGAAAGAACCTGATGGAGCGGCTTTCGGAGATCTTTGACGAATACGAGGTATGCATAGACAGGAGCAGAAGCTACGCTTTTGAAGGACTTGAAGGCGAAGAAAAGCGCCGGCAGGTAATGGAGTTTTTCAGAAGCGACAGGCTCACCCTTCACGGTGTGGCCGTCACGGACAAGATTGATTACCTGAAGGACGATACGGGCCTGCCGAAAGCCGACGTTACGGAGCTCGTCTTTGACACGGGCGAGCGCGCTATAATAAGACCGTCGGGCACCGAACCGCTCATAAAGGTATATCTATTCGTAAAGAGTGCGTCGTCTCCGGCTGCGGAAGCCATAAAGAAGACAATGGACGCTTTTCAATAAACATTCAGGAGGACAGATAAATGGAAAAACTTGGACTTAACGATATAAGAAGGATGTTCAGGGAGTTTTACGTGAGCAAGGAGCATTATCCTGCAAAGAGCGCGTCTCTCATTCCGCAGAATGACCGTTCACTTCTTCTCATAAACTCCGGAATGGCGCCTCTGAAGCCGTACTTTGCAGGACTTGAGACGCCGCCGGCAAAGCGCATGACCACATGTCAGAAATGCATCAGAACCGGGGACATTGAAAACGTAGGAAAGACTGCACGCCACGGCACATTCTTCGAGATGCTGGGAAACTTCTCCTTCGGCGACTATTTCAAGGAGCAATCCCTTACCTGGGGATGGGAGTTCATCACCGAATATCTCAAGCTTCCTGAGGAAAGACTCTGGGCCTCTGTATACGAGGACGACGACGACGCATATGAAATCTGGAAGAAACTCGGTGTACCCGAGGAGAGAATCGTAAGGCTTGGAAAGGACGATAACTTCTGGGAAATCGGTCTGGGACCGTGCGGCCCGTGCTCCGAGATATACTTCGACAGAGGCGAGGAGTACGGCTGCGGAAAGCCTGACTGCAAGCCGGGCTGCGAGTGCGACAGATACATCGAGTTCTGGAACCATGTTTTCACCCAGTTTTCAAAGGAAGAGGACGGAACCTACACGGATCTGGCTCATCCTAATATCGACACCGGAATGGGTCTTGAGAGAATTGCATGCATCTGTCAGGGAGTTGACTCCATATTCGACATAGATACCATCAAATACATCAGAGACGGAGTTACGGAGCTTGCCGGGATCGACTATAAAGACGGGGAGCTTCCTACGGACGTTTCGGTCCGCATAATAACCGACCATCTCAGATCCATGGTATTCATGATAGGAGACGGAATTATTCCTTCCAACGAGGGAAGAGGCTACGTTCTTCGCCGTCTCATAAGGCGCGCCGCCCGTCACGGAAAGCTTTTAGGCATCAAAGGCAGCTTCCTTTCGGGTCTCGTCGACAGAGTAGTTAAAGTTTCAGGTGAGGCTTATCCTGAAATCGCCGAAAAGCAGGAATACATTAAGAAGATAATATCCGTGGAGGAGGAGAAGTTCGCTTCTACCATCGACCAGGGAACCTCTATAATCGGAGAATACATCGAAGAACTGAAGGCTTCCGGAAAGACCGTTCTCGACGGAGAAAAGGTGTTCAGACTTTACGATACTTACGGATTCCCGCCGGAGCTTACTGAGGAAATTCTGGAAGAAGAAGGCTTCGGCTTCGACAAAGACGGCTTTGCCGCGCATATGGAAAAGCAGAAGGAAATGGCAAGAGCCGGAAGAAAGGCCGCAGACGAGGAAGGCTGGAAGGAAGCCGTCACCGCCGTGGACGTTCCGGAGACCATTTTCGTAGGATATAAGGCTGCGGAATTTGACGGAAAAATCCTCGCTATAACAGGAGAAGCAGGAAATGTCTCAAAGGCAGAGGCCGGACAGACCGTGACCGTATACCTGGATCAGACTCCGTTCTATGCAGAAGGAGGCGGACAGGTTTGCGATAAAGGAATTATGTCAACTCTTGACGGAAAGTCCTCAGCGGAAGTCGTTTCCGTTACGAAATCCCACGGCGTATACGCCCACAGAGTGGAAGTGACAAAGGGAGCGCTTTCAGGCGGAGACGTCGTTAAATGCCGCGTCGACGTTCTCAGAAGGAACTCCTCTGCAAGAAATCACACGGCAACCCATCTTCTCCACGCCGCCCTTCGTGAAATCGTGGGAAGCCACGTTCAGCAGGCAGGGTCCTTTGTAAGCGATGAAGCGCTGCGCTTTGACTTTACGCACTTTGAAGCCGTAACGGCGGAGCAGCTTAAGGAAGTTGAGAACACGGTAAACGAGAATATCCTCAGATTCATACCTGTGGAGGCTGCCGAGATGACCATGGACGAAGCCAGGGCGAAGGGCGCAATGGCGCTCTTCGGCGAAAAGTACGGCGACATCGTTAGAATGGTAAGCTGCGGAGACGTGAGCAGAGAGCTCTGCGGAGGTATTCACGTAGGTAACACCGGTCAGATAGGAGCGTTCAAGATAGTGTCCGAGGCGGGAGTCGCTTCCGGGGTAAGAAGAATAGAGGCGGTAACGGGTCTGGGACTTCTGAGAAGAGAAGAGGCTGAGGAAGCTGCCATAAGAGAGGCTTCCGCAGCGCTTAGGACGGTTCCCGCATCTCTTGCCGAAAAGGCGGCGGCAACGGCTGCAGAACTTAAGGCTGTGAAGAAGGAGCTTGATGAGGCGAAGAAGGCCGCAATGGGTGACGCAGCAGGAGACCTTTATGAAAACGCTAAGGAGATAAACGGAAAGAAGCTCATAACCGTTAAATTCGACGGCGCGGGAATAGATGAGCTGAGAAGCCTTTCCGACGATATAAAGAAGAAGTATAAGGGCGTTGTAATGGTTCTCGCTGCTGTAAATGAGCCTAAGGTTACGTTCCTCGTATCAGTAACGGACGATTTGGTGGAAGTCGGCGTTCATGCAGGAAAGCTTGTTAAGGAAATAGCGGCGGCCTGCGGCGGAGGCGGCGGCGGCAAAGCCGACATGGCTCAGGCAGGCGCAAAAGACTCTTCTAAAATTTCTGACGCATTTACTGTTGCGGAATCGCTTCTGAAGTAGTATAATCAGGGTAGACCATTAAAGGAGGTTCGTGATTATGGAAAGAAAGACTATAATGTTTGATGCAGCTAAGACTCAGCAGAAGACCACCAGAGAAGTTCTGGAGGAAGTTTACGCAGCTCTGGAAGAAAGAGGATATAACGGTATCGACCAGATGGTCGGGTACATTCTTTCCGGCGACCCTTCCTACATTACCAGCCACAATAATGCCAGGATGATGATCAGCCGTATAGACAGAGACGATCTCGTAGAAGAAATTCTGAAAGAGTATCTTAAGAAATAGTTTACCGCAGGAGCGGCAGGGTTAACCTGCCGCTTTTCGTGATTAAAGGAGAATAAATGAGAAAAATTGCTCTTGACGTAGGAGATAAGACCATAGGTGTGGCGTTAAGCGACGAGCTTGGAATTACGGGGCAGGGACTTACCACCATCGAAAGAGTCGGAATCAGAAAGGACTGCGGTAAGGTCATGGATATCATAAGGGAATATGACTGCGATACGGTGGTCATAGGACTTCCCCTGAATCTGAACGGAACCGACAGCGTTCAGACCGAAAAGGTAAGAGAGTTCAGAACCATGCTTGAAAACAAGATGAGAAGCACCGGCATGCAGAAGGTAAACGTGGTCTGGCAGGACGAAAGGTTCACCACCGTAATGGCTGAAAGAGTTCTCATAGACGCCGACGTGAGCCGTAAGAAGAGAAAGGACGTAATCGACAAACAGGCCGCAGTTATTATCATGCAGAGCTATCTCGATTCGCAGAGATAGTTTTACGAACGATAATTTCATAGCTGCATTTTA
>DXHZ01000067.1 GCA_019113145.1 Candidatus Avanaerovorax faecigallinarum | reverse complement strand
ACTTTATTATAATACAAAATCCGGCCGTGTGCCACACGTTTTTACCGCGGGCCCGCAGCCGGAGCATAATTATTCTTCGTAAAGATCTATGGCGCAGTTGGTGTGAACCTTCTGCACGTCGTCGTTGTCCTCGAAGATGTCAATCATCTTTCTCAGCTTCTTGATGTCGTCCTCTCCCGGAGTAGCCTCTACGGAAGGAACGTACTCGATGTCGGATTCCACCAGTTCGTAGCCCGCATCGGTGAGCGCCTGATGCACATCCGCATATGCCGAAGGCTCCGTCTGAATCTCAAAGCTGTCGTCATGGGTTATCATATCGTCAGCGCCTGCCTCGAGAGCCGTTTCCATAAGGGAATCCTCGTCTATGGCGTCAGTCTTTTCAATGAGAATTACGCCTTTTCTGGAGAACATGTAGGACACGCATCCGTTGGTTCCCAGGTTTCCGCCGTGCTTATCGAAAGTGGATCTGACAAAGGATGTAGTTCTGTTGGTGTTATCTGTAAGGCAGTCTACGATAACAGCAACTCCACCTGCGCCGTATCCCTCAAATGAAAGCTCCTCGTAGGATACGCCTTCCAGTTCGCCCGTTCCCTTCTTAATAGCTCTCTGGATATTATCGTTAGGCATACTGATTGCCTTTGCCTTTTCTATGGCAACTCTCAGTCCCGCGTTGTATTCAGGATCTCCGCCGTCCTTTGCTGCTACGGTGATTGCCTTTGCATATTTTGTGAACATTGCAGCTCTCTTAGAGTCCTGAGCCGCTTTTCTGCCCGCTATTGTACCGTGTCTTCCCATCGAGACACCTCCTGTTCTTTATATAAATTTTTATCATTAACAACCGTGATATTATACACCAAAAGCCGCAGCTTTGCAATTACTATTGTTCAGGCTGCCAGAGTCCTATGGCGTTGCTCACCGGAAGGGAGAAAACGATGGACTGGGCCTTTGAATCAAGGCCGGCCTTTTCCATAATGGCTTTCATTATGTTGTTTCTGCCCTGTGCGGGAACTACGATGAAATGTATCTCCTTTTCCGATGCGATGGAAAAGCCGAAGAATTTTTCGGTATATTCCGCTCCGGTACCCTTTGCCTTTATCACGGTGCCGCCCGAAGCTCCAGCGCTTCTTGCCGCATCCATTATCAAATCCGTGTAGCCTTCGTTAGCTATGACGAAGAGCAGTTCAAAATCAGTATTTACTGCCATTCTCTTCTCTCTTTCTGCAAAAATAGACGACTTTCTGTCACCGGAACCCAGTGTCTGGCCGTCAAGAATGTATTCAAAGCTTCTCTTACCTCCGACGCTGTTTAAAGGAACCGAAACGACTATTCCGTTTCCCGGAACCTCTATGTACATTTTATTCTTGAAGTCTTTGAAAAGCTGCGAAACTCCCGAATCCGTAATTATGCCGAAAACGATGGCCTTTTCCACGGGAGTAAGATACAGATAGTCAAGCACTTCCGAAGAAGCGGTACCGTTTCCGAGGACAACGTCTGTGGTAAAAACGTTGTTTTCGTTGAAAATGCGTATTACCTTCTCCGCTCTGTGACGGTCGGTAACCGCAGTCACAAGATGTAATCCTTCCATATAAATCTCACCTCTCCCATTACAGCTCTATTATATCTTCGTCGGCAAACTGCTGAATTTTTTCCTGCATTCTGATTCTCATAGCTTCTTCTTTTCTCGTTCTGAGCCTGTAAATTCCGCCCAGAAGCTGAATCATGATGAGAGGCGTCATCGCTACCATGGCGACTATTCCGAATGCATCGGTGATGATTCTGTCAACACCGCCTATGGCCTCGCACGCTCCCATGGCAAAAGGCAGGAGGAACGTCGCGGTCATCGGTCCCGAAGCAACTCCGCCGGAGTCAAAAGCAATTGACGTAAATATTTTTGGCGTAAACAAAGACATCAGAAGCGCTATTGCATATCCCGGTATGAGGAAGCACATGATTGAAATTCCGGTGATTACACGTATCATGGCAAGTGCCAGAGAAATGGCCATTCCGATAGAAAGGCTCAGTTCCATGGCTCTGGCAGGAATGGTTCCCGCAGTAATCTCCTCTACCTGCTTGTTAAGCACGTGAACGGCAGGCTCCGCCGCAACGATAAAGTACCCTATAACCATGGCGAGAGGAATAAGTATCCAGAATATATCCGTAGAGCCTATAAGCTTTCCGATATAGTTTCCAACAGGCATGAAGCCAACGTTTACACCTGTAAGGAAGAGCACCAGGCCGATATACGTATGAACCAGGCCGATGCAGATTTTGATAAGAGCCTTCTTCTCCAGCTTTATAACCATGACGTTAAACAGCAGGAAGAACAGTATTATAGGCGCAAGAGCTATTGCAACCTCCTCCAGATACTTCGGAAACTCCGAAACGAAGAGCATTATAGCGTCCTGCGAACTGTTTCCCTCAGGAATCTCAACGGGAGTATACGCTCCTTCCGCAGGATATAAAAGCCCTAAAATAAGCACCGCAAGTATAGGTCCTATAGAACAGAGAGCTACGAGACCGAAGCTGTCGTTTCCGGCGTGTCTGTCGCTTCGGATATTGGAAACACCCACACCGAGAGCCATTATGAAAGGTACCGTCATAGGTCCCGTTGTAACTCCTCCGGAATCAAAGGCTGCAGCCCAGAAGTCCTTAGGAACAAATGTTGCCGTAATAAATACTATGATGTAAAAACCGATTAAAAGATATGAAAGCGGTACGCCGAAAAGAATTCTCAGCATCGCTATTACGAGAAAGATGCCCACTCCGAGAGCTACGGCTATGATTATTACCGCATTCTTAATGGTAGGTATCTGATCTGCCAGAACCTGAAGGTCCGGCTCCGAAACTGTGATTATAACACCCATTAAAAAGCTGACGAGTACGATTACCCAGACACGTCTGGATTTAGTCATGCACGAGCCGACCTTGTTTCCTATAGGCGTCATAGCCGTATCGGCGCCCAGTGTAAAGAAAGCCATACCTCCTATTAACATAATTGCGCCGATTATGAACGCAACAAACATGTTGTTGGGAATCGGCGCAATGGTAAAGCAAAGAAGTATTACTATAATGGTTATGGGCAATACGGATGTCACTGCTTCGTGAAACTTTTCATAAAGCATGGATCTGTTGCTCAAATATACACCTCTTTTTTATTTTTATGCAAAAACTTATCTTGTACTGAATATTATACAGTTTTTTCGCCCTCAAGGCAAGCATCTTCTATATTTTTGTGAGCCGTCGCCATCATCAGCTTGATTCTGTTAAGCTGATTTACGTCGCTGGCGCCCGGGTCGTAGTCTATGGCGACGATGTTTGCCTTAGGATTCATCTTCCTCAGAGCCTTCATCATGCCCTTTCCTATTACGTGGTTAGGAAGACACGCAAACGGCTGGAGGCAGACGATGTTTTCAACTCCGCTGTGAATAAGCTCTATCATTTCACCCGTAAGGAGCCACCCTTCACCGCACTGGTTTCCTAAAGATGCAATCTGCGACGCATTAGCCGCCGTCTCCTCTATGTATGCAGGTTCGGTAAAGTGCTTACTCTCTCTGAGGGCCTTTCTCATAGGCTTTCTCAGCCACTCTATGGCCTTGATTCCAAGGTTGTTCACGGACTTCTGCTTGTGAGTTCCCGAAAGATGCTCGAAGTTGAACTGCTTGCTGTACATTCCGTAAAGGAAGAAGTCGAGCATATCCAGGACTACGGCTTCACCGCCCTCCTGCTCTATGATGCCTACGATATCGTTGTTGGCGTTAGGATGATATTTTACGAGAATCTCTCCCACGACGCCTACCTTTGGCTTTATTTCACCCGTTCTCACCACTTTATCAAAGTCTTCGACTATGCCTTTCAGGTTCTTTGCAAAGACCCTTCTGTTAAAGTGAATGGTGTTGTCGATTATCCTGTCGTGCCACTTGTCCAGTATGGCCTGACACGTTCCCGGAACCTTCTCGTAAGGTCTCGTAGCGTAGAGAACTCTCATGATAAGGTCTCCGTACACGACTCCCACCGCAAGCTTAAGGCCCATCTGCGGCGTAATCTTAAAGCCCGGATTCTTTTCAAGGCCCACGGTGTTAAAGGAAACAACGGGAACCTGCTCCATATCGAGGTCCTTGAGAGCCTTTCTCAGAAGTGCAACGTAGTTGCTGGCTCTGCAGCCTCCGCCTGTCTGGCTCATAAATACGGCCGTCTTATTCAGGTCGTATTCTCCCGACTTAAGCGCCGATATTATCTGGCCCAGTGTCACGATGGTAGGATAGCATGCGTCGTTGTTTATGTACCTCAGGCCCTCCTCCACCGAGTTCTTGTCGACGTCCGGAAGAAGCACAGCGTTGTATCCGCATGACCTCATGGCGGCTTCCAGATAGGTGAAGTGTATCGGCGACATCTGCGGTACGAGGATTGTGTAGTTTTCTCTCATCTCTTCCGTAAAGAGAAGTCTCTCGTAAGGTTCGATTTCAGGAACCACGTGAATGTCGTTTTTGTCCCTCGCCTCCATGGCGGCCTTAAGAGATCTGATTCTGATCTTAATGGCGCCCAGGTTGGAACCCTCGTCTATCTTCAGAACGGTATAGAGCTTGTTATGGGCTCTGCATATCTCCTCAACCTGATCCGTCGTAACGGCGTCAAGACCGCAACCGAAGGAATTGAGCTGGATTATCTCGACGTCGTCGCACCTTCCGGCAAAATCGGCAGCCTTGTAAAGTCTGGAATGGTATACCCACTGGTCGAGAACTCTGAGAGGTCTCTCAAGCCTGCCCATGTGAGCGACCGAATCCTCCGTGAGAACCACAAGGTCAAAGGAGTTTATCAGTTTGTTGATTCCATGGTTTATTTCAGGGTCAACGTGGTACGGCCTTCCCGAAAGAACGACGCACTTTTTGTGGTTGGCCCTCGCGTATCTGAGGGCGTACTCGCCCTGCTTTCTTATATCGTCCTTGAAGGCATTCTGCTCTTTACGGGCCCTGGTCACAGCCTTCATTATCTCATCCTTTTCAATGTGATAAGGCTTCAGGATCTCCGAAAGCTCGTGGGCAAGTCTCAGGTCGTTGTCGTAAGGCAGGAAAGGATGAGTGAATCTCACTCCGTATTCCTCAAAGACGTCGTCCATATTGTTGGCTATTACCTCCGGATACGTTGCAACTATCGGACAGTTGTAGTGGTTTGGAGCTCCCTCGTCCTCGTTTCTCTCGTAGTTGATGCACGGATAGAATATCCACTTCACGCCCTGCTCCGTAAGCCATTTGATGTGGCCGTGCACCAGCTTTGCAGGGTAGCACGCCGTGTCTGAGGAAATGGTCTCCATTCCCATCTCGTATATCTTCTTCGTCGAAGCCGGCGACAGAACCACCCTGAACTTCAGAGCAGAGAAGAATGTGAACCAGAACGGGTAGTCCTCGTACATGTTGAGAACCCTCGGAATACCTATAGTTCCGCGCTCTGCATCAAAGTCCGAAAGAGGCTTGTAGCCGAAAAGTCTCTTAAACTTGTAGTCGTAAAGATCGGGAATGTCGTTGGAGCTTCTCTCCCCTCCCGCTCCCTTCTCGCAGCGGTTTCCCGTAACGAACTTGGAGCCGTCGTGGAATCTGTTTATAGTCAGAATACACCTGTTTTCGCAGCCTTTACACCTGCCGTTGGTATGCTCTACCGTAAAATCGTCGAGAGCTTCCCTCGAAAGAATGGATGACTCGGTATCCTCTATATAGTTTTCCTTGGCGATGAGCGCGCAGCCGTAAGCTCCCATGAGACCTGCAATGTCGGGTCTGACAACGTCTCTTCCGATTATCTTTTCTATACTTCTGAGAACGGCGTCGTTCATGAACGTTCCGCCCTGAACGACTATCTTGTCTCCCGCCTCGTCAGGATTTCTCAGCTTTATAACCTTGTAGAGAGCGTTCTTTATGACTGAATATGAAAGTCCTGCGGAAATGTCTCCGATAGTGGCGCCCTCTTTCTGGGCCTGCTTTACCTTAGAGTTCATAAATACCGTGCATCTTGTTCCGAGGTCAACGGGATTTTCGGCAAAGAGCGCTTCCTTTGCGAAGGCTCTCGTGTCGAGATTTACGGATTTTGCATATGTCTCAAGGAACGAGCCGCAGCCTGAAGAGCATGCCTCGTTAAGCATTATGTTGTAGATGGCTCCGTCCTTTATCTTCATGCACTTCATGTCTTGACCGCCTATGTCCAGAATGAAGTCCACTCCCGGAAGGAAAGCCTCCGCGGCTCTGTAATGAGCCATGGTCTCTATTTCACCCATGTCGGCCTTAAACGCAGCTTTAATAAGCCCTTCGCCGTAGCCTGTCACGCAGGCGTTGGCGATAAAGGCGTTTTCGGGAAGCTGGGAATAAAGCTCCTTCAGCATGGTCTTCACGGCTTCTATAGGATTACCCTCGTTGCTCCTGTAGAAGGAATAGAGAAGGTTGTTGTCTTTATCTATGAGCGTGGCCTTGGTGGTGGTGGAACCTGCGTCGATTCCCAGGTACACCTCGTTTCTGGCCTTCTTTATATCTTTTCTTCTTATGGTGTGCTGACCGTGTCTTGCAAGGAACCTGTCGTACTCCTCCCGGGATGCAAACAGCGGCTCTATATGCTTTGTATCGGAAAGCTGGCTCTGATCGGCATTGTTAAGCTTGTCAGTGAGAGCCTCAAGGCTTATCTCTTCGCTCTTTTCCGCAAGCATGGCCGCGCCGATTGCAACGAAATATCTGGAATCCTCCGGGAAAATCACGTCCTCGTCCTTAAGCTCCAGAGTTTCTATAAATCTCTCCCTGAGCTCCGACAAAAACGACAGCGGTCCGCCCAGAAAAGCCACCTTACCCCTTATGGTGTGTCCGCAGGCAAGTCCGCTTATGGTCTGGTTGACGACAGCCTGGAAAATGGACGCGGCAAGATCCGGCACCGAAGCTCCGTCGTTTATGAGGGGCTGGATGTCGGTCTTTGCGAATACGCCGCACCTTGCAGCAATGGGATATATCATCTTGTGGCTTTTTGCCGCTTCGTTAAGTCCTCCCGCATCGGTGTTCAAAAGTATTGCCATCTGGTCTATGAACGCGCCGGTACCGCCTGCGCAGGTTCCGTTCATTCGCTGCTCGATGGTGGCGCCGTAGAAGGTAATCTTCGCATCCTCTCCTCCCAGCTCGATGGCTACGTCCGTCTCCGGAATGAGAGTCTCCACGGCGCGGCTGCAGGCTATAACCTCCTGCTCAAAAGGAATTCCCAGAACCGTTGCAAGGGAAAGTCCGCCCGACCCGGTGATAACCGGCCTTAAGGTAATGTCTCCGTATTTGTCATAAAGATCCTGAATCAGTTCTCTGACCTTTTCAAATACGTCAGACATATGCCTTTCGTATCTGGAATAGATTATATCTCCCGAATCCTCTGTGAGAACGAGTTTTACGGTCGTGGAACCAATGTCAATTCCTAATTTCATGTTTTACCTCTGTGAAAAAACCTCTTCTATAAATTTCTGATTTCCTTGTTGTAAAGATGTCTGAACATAAGCGCCGAGTAAATCAGTCCTATAATCTCCGCCAGTGGGAATGACATCCAAGAAGCCGTAACTCCCGCCAGATTATACAGAATGTACGCCAGCGGCAGGATTCCGATAAGCTGTCTGATGAGGGATGCGAACAGGCTGTATATGCCGTGTCCCGTTCCCTGGAAGAGTGTGGACGTCATAATACCGAACGCCGCCGGAAGGAAGCATATGCTTATAAGCCTCAAAGCCGGCACGCCCATTTCCAGCATTTCGCTGTCCGCGTTGAACATGAGCAGAAATACCTGCGGGAACAGCTGGAACAGCAGTGTTCCTATTGCCATTATGATTATGGCCGTTATGAGACCCAGCTTGTACGTTCTCATGAGACGGTGCTTGTTTCTGGCTCCGAAGTTATATCCCATGATAGGCATTGCTCCCTGGTTCAGTCCGAACACCGGCATGAAGATGAAGGACTGGAGCTTGAAGTAGATTCCCAGCACTGCAACCGCCGTGGCGCTTGCCGCAAGGATAGCGTTGTATCCAAGGAGCATAACGGAGCCTATGGCCTGCATGATTATGGATGGAAATCCAACGGCATATATATCCTTTACCACATGCCAGTCCATTTTAAATCTTATAAGTCTCACTTTTACGGCGTGCTCTCTTGTAAGTACCACAAAGAGCGCAACGGTCATGGCAAGAGCCTGACCTGCAACGGTAGCGACCGCCGCGCCTGCAATTCCCATCTTAGGAGCGCCGAAAAGTCCGAATATGAGGATCGGGTCGAGAATTATGTTGGTAATGGCTCCGGTAAGGCTTGTCAGCATCGGCGCCAGCATGTTTCCTGTTGACTGAAGCACCTTCTCAAGGGATATTTCCACCATGATGAAAAGGCTTGCGCAGGTGACTATTCTCATATAAGTCACGCCGCCCTCGAAAATTTCAGGATCATTGGTGTATGCGTTCATGAAAGGCACCGTAAGGAACAGGCCTACTATGAGGAATATTATATAGTTAAATACGGCTATTCTCACGCTGGTGCTGGCGGCTTTGTCGGCCTCCTCGAACCTCTTCGCTCCGAGTCTTCTTGCAATCAGCGAGTTCACGCCTACTCCGCTTCCTACGGCGAGAGCCGTTATCAGCATCTGAACAGGCATTACCAGAGAAACCGCAGTAAGGGCCTTCTGGCTTATCATAGCTACGAATATACTGTCTACAACGTTATAGAGAGCTGAAATCAGCATCGAAAGTATTGCAGGCCATGCCATGGAAGCGAGAAGCTTTCCGACGGGCGCCGTGCCCATTTTGTTTTCCTCGTGACCTTCCTGAGTCTGCACTTCCTGCGCGTTTGTCATAATTTCCTTGTTTTCAGTCATTAAATCACTCCTGTCTCTAATATTCTGCCCGCAGCGCGGGCGACTTCTATAAGTTAAAAAATCCAGGCCTGAAGCAACTTAAAAATCACATCAAGCCTGCACCTCTGTAGTCAAAGTTACGGGTAGGTCTGTAAGCCGGGTTCTGTATTAGACAATCATCTATCTGTGGCGAAACATTACTGCTCGCTCATGCGGTCCACCTGTCGGGCAGCGACGGGCCGCCGCCTTTTACGCCCATTTCGACCTTGCTCCGGATGGGGTTTACACGGCCGCCATGTCTCCATGACGCCGGTGAGCTCTTACCTCACCATTTCAACCTTACCACAGCATTACCTGTTTCGGCGGAATGTTTCTGTTGCACTTTCCCTATGGTTACCCACGCCGGACGTTATCCGGCATCCTTGCCCTGCGGAGCCCGGACTTTCCTCATGCCCCGGGTACCCCCGCAGCACGCGATTGTCTGGCCTGCCCATAACCATATAATTTTACCACAAAATCCGCTTTAAAACCATACCTAAAATTGTGTTATCGAACGGTTTTTCTCACCTGCATCATTCAATTTCCCATATGACAGTAACAGTATCTTCAATATCGATATCATCGGGTTCTATATCCAGATTATATGCATCTGTTGAATCTTCGGCAACTAATATCGATTTTGTCATTTTCGCAGATTCATATGTTATATCAATTTCTCCCCATGAATAATCGACAGTCAGTATATCCTTCAATGCCACACATGCTGCCCCGGCAAGAATTTCAGCCTTTTCTTTTGCATCTTCGACGGCCTTTTTTAAAAGGTTGTTCCTGGCGCTTTCCGGATTTTTGACCGCATAGCTTATCCTGAATTCCGGTGAAAGCTTACTGTGTCCAAGCGCATAAAGAACCCTTCCGAGTATGTCATTATCATTTTCAAACTCAACTTTCATCCTATGGGTATATTCATATCCGACAAACCTTCTCTTATATTCGTCGTTCTCACGGTAGCTTTCATATTTAGTGTCTATGTTAAAATGCAAAGTTTTAATGCTGCTTGTTTCCAGACCGGTACCGGCAATGAGTTTTTTCAGTTCTTCCGTGTCTTTCGCTGATTTCCTCAGTGTGTTGTCATAATCTCTGTCTGTGTTTTCAAGAGTTATCGTTATTCTCGTAATATCCGGTTTGGCTTTCAGGTGCCCTCTTCCGGTGACCTTGATAGTTCTCATACTTCATCCTTTCCTTTTTTCAAGAAAAACAGAGGATACAAAAGTACCCTCCTGCGATATAGGACATAATCCTACACTTTCTTCAGATTTCCTATGTCTTTTAATGTGAGCCCTGTAATTTCAGCGATTTCGGCGTCGGACAGACCTTTAATCAATAACTTTTCCGCAACCTTAATGCTCTGCTCTCTGGCTCCCTTAGCTAACCCTTCCGCCAGTCCTTTTTCCATTGCTTTCCGCTCTGCTCTGTGAAATTCCTGGTCAAGTCTCATAATATCCCTCCTCCAGGGGTTATTCCACTCATTAAGCGCCGTCATCCTTCGGCTGAGTATCTCGTACATCGGATCATCGCCTACCTCGTTTTCGTTGACGAAATTGAAAAACTGGCGAATCTCACCTGGAATATCCTCAGATGTACACTTTGTGTTTAAGAATATTGTACAGGACTTATCATTTAAATTCAATACAGTATTTCCTTCTGCCGCAAGCTCCTCCTCTATCATTTTAAAGGTGTACACCGGCCTGTTTAAGCCCATTGGGTCGAAAGTACAGATGAAGATAATATACTTTTGAAGCAGCTTTTCGTATTCGTCTCCCGAGCCGAGCATTTCCATATCGAGCTGACTGGAATAGTATCTCGCTCTGAGCGGCAGGTTCGGTTCATCCGTACACTGCATCTCTACGTTGATATACTCCTTTTCCGTTTTGAACAAAACGTCGCACCTGACAAATTTACTCGCCGGATTAAAGACAAGTGTCTTTTCGATCTGACTTTCGGTCATATTTTCTGTAAGATCGTGTCCCTCGGTAATGACATTCTCAATTTCTTTTCCCGGAAGAATCTTTTCAATCAACCAAGCGCACGCCTTCGGATCCTTCATAAGGGTACAAAACATCATATAATGCGAAAATCCGTAATCAAGTTTCTGCTTTGCCATATTTCTCCTCCACGATATAACATCAGCTAAATTCCTTTATATGCTGTTGAAAGAGAATAGCACCAGGCGACATATTTTACAATAGTTTACAGTTATATTTTGGCAAAATATGCACTATACCTCTCAAAAACCCACCGATTTTCGGCAATTTTCTTCTATATGACAAAGTCTGCCGAAATTTAGTCACGTTAATACTGCCAGCCTACGTCTTTTCCTGCTGTCTTTGCATAAATCCATTATCACAACAATTGGTAAAATGACAATAAACCCAACCAGCTTTATAAGCCAGTCCCATCTTCCTTTTTCCTGTTTCACTTTACTACCTCATACAATTGAACTATACTTGTCATGAAGATTAGCTATTTTCATTCTACATCTGTACACTGTATTAATCAACCAAAATTCCGACTTATCTTGCATTGAATGCAGAAAGCCGGGCTCTGAGGAAAACACATGAAGAAACACTCTGATTCGGCGGCAGCCAGAACTTTTATCGGCTGCATTTGCGCGCTTATATGTGAATTTATCTATGGATTAAGTTATATATTTACCAAACAGGCTACGGGAAGCGCCAGCGAGTTTGCGCTGATGGGATGGAGGTTTCTCATAGGCGCTCTCGTAATGACGCTGCTTATATTGTCCGGAGTTATAAAAGTGAACTTCAAAGGTAAGTCTGTCGCTCCTCTCGTAAGAATCTCTCTCTTCTGTCCGTGCATTTACTTTCTCGGGGAGACATTCGGAATCAGTCTTACAACCGCTTCTGAAAGCGGCTCTATAATCGCTGCCATACCGGTCACTTCAGTAATCCTTTCCACGGTCATCCTGCACAGAAAACCATATCCTGCCCAGGCCGCCGGAATTTGTATAACTATGACGGGCGTTCTTGTCACCGTTTTTGCTGCCGGAACTTCAGCAAGCTTTTCTTTAACGGGATATCTGTTCCTGTTTATCGCAGTAGTTTCCTATTCTCTTTACAGCGTGTTTGTTGCAAAGGCTTCAGACTATACGGGCTCTGAAATAACCTATGCCATGCTCCTGACAGGTGCGATATTTTATGTTATCCTGGCCCTGTCGGAAGCACTGCTCCATGGAACATTTGACGATCTCATCAGGCTTCCTCTTACCAATACCGCGTTTCTCTCGGCTGTTATTTACCAGGGTACAGGCTGCTCTATAATCGCCTTCTATCTTTCAAACATCTCCATAGCCTACATAGGAGTGAACAGAAACGCTTCCTTTATGGGAATTGCCACCCTTGTATCCATATTTGCCGGCGTACTTATTCTCGGAGAAACATTCTCTTTACTTCAGGGAATCGGCGCAGTTCTTATTTTGTCCGGCGTTTATATGGCTAACATATTTACAAAAAAAGAAGGCTGACCGCATATCTCAGTCATGCCTTCCTGATTTTTCGTATCTAAATTTCGGCTATTCCTTATACGCTACAACTTCAACTTCTACGAGAGCTCCCTTAGGAAGTTTAGCAACTTCAACGCAGGATCTTGCAGGAGTTTCTCCGGTAAAATACGTAGCGTAAATCTCATTTACCGTTCCGAAATCGTCCATATTGTCGATGAAAACTGTAGTCTTGATTACGTCTTTATAGTCATAGCCCGCAGCTCTTAATACAGCGCCTACATTGTCAAGGCTCTGCTTCGTCTGGGCAACAATGCCTTCAGGAAGCTCGCCGGTTTCAGGAACCAGACCCAGCTGTCCGGAAGCATAAAGCAGATTTCCTGCCTGCACCGCATGTACGTAAGGACCTACTGCTGCAGGTGCGTCTTTTGCCATGATTGTCTTTTTCATTGGTATCTCCTCCTTTGACTTCTAAAAGAGCTCAGAACTTATTTCTTCTGAATTCACAATATTATTTTACCATCTGGATAAATAATTTCAATAAGTTTAATAAAAGAATGAATCGGCGATTTTTTCGGACGGAAAAACTCTCATCCCGGAAGGCAGCCTGTCCGTAAGGATTTCAGCCATATTTATTCCGAAGCTGACCTCTGTTCCGTAATGGCCCGCGTCTATTACGGCCATTCCTCCGCTTTCGGCTGTTTCTCTCGCCTCATGATATTTCACATCTCCCGTTATAAAAACGTCGCATCCGGCATCAGCGGCATTCTTTGCAAAATCAAAGCCTGCTCCGGTGCACCAGCCGGCTTTACTTACCGGCTTTTCGGAACTGCCGCACACCCTTACGGCACGGTCTTTCAGGCTGAGTTTCCTTCTGACAAAGTCTGCAAACTCTGAAACAGTCATAGTTTCCTTCAAACATCCCGTCCTGGTATAACCGTCCTCCAGAATCTCCACATCCGTCAGCTCGAGCACTTTTGCCAAATAGTCGTTGTTTCCCCCGCTTACTTTGTCGAAGTTGGTATGACACGAATAAACAGATATTCCGCAGCCTATGAGCCTGTGAATATATTTTCCAGAAACCGTATTTACGTCAATACTCTTTATTCCGTTAAACAGCATGGGATGGTGGGTTATTATCAGATTTACACTCTTCTCTTCAGCTTCCTTTATCGTGTCTTCTGTGATTTCCAGTGTCGTCATTATTCCGCAGACAGTATCATCGCCGCAGTTTACCTGCCATCCGCAGTTGTCCCATTCTTCCGCAAGGTCCGACGGACATAATCTGTCTACTATACTTATTACTTCACTTATTTTCATTTCATCAATCTCCTGTAAAGGCCGCTTATGCGATCTATGCGGTTTTCTGTAATACACAGCCTGCTCCGGTCACTGCCCATGAGGATTCTGTCCTTTATTGCCCGTTCTTTTTCAAGGTGAACCCTGAGATACTCCTCTGTAAGCGGATTGGGTTCATCGACAAGCATATCGGGGTACTCGAACAATACATCTTCTTCCATATCCGCCGCTTTAAGATTCTTCCGTTCTGCTGTCCCGGCCGGGATGACCTTCAGTATTTCGCAGATTCTGTTTCTCTCCCGTACCAGAGTTTCTTCTGCAATAAGGAAGCCTGACAGATAAAGCCATTTTCTGAGTCTTCCCACGTTGTTTCTCGGCTGCAGGATGAACTTCCCGAAAGTCCGTGTTTTATCGATATCCTGTCCCATGATCTCACTCATAAGGAG
>DXHZ01000066.1 GCA_019113145.1 Candidatus Avanaerovorax faecigallinarum | reverse complement strand
TGGTTCACTTCATACCTCACATGGTGCGCATCATAAACGGCAAATACGCCACCCTGACGAGCAACATACTGCCTGAAAGCGCGGAGATAAGGGAAGACCTTCTAAAGGTGCATACTTTGGGCAAAATGGCTGCAGACAGGCTGAACAAAGAAGTAGCGCCTCTCTTTACGGCTCTCATAAGGGAACACCTCGGCCATTCTTTCAGGGTGAGATTCTTAAACAACCAGGAAAAGTACGACAGGGCAAGAACGGCCTGGGAGGAGTCAGAGGAAAAGGATATAAAGGAATCTCTTGAAAAGGAGATAGCCCAGGCAAGAGAAGCGTCAAAGTCTGCAGGTTCTGAAACGGCCGCAAAATCCACTGCTCAGAACGGGAATACCGGATGGCAGCAGTCAGGGGAAGGAAAGCCTTGGAGAGGAAGAAAGAAGGAACCTCCCGCAAGCGGCAACATGATCATGGGAGGAAGAGCCGTAGCGGGAAGCCTTGCGGACCTTTCATCGGTTACCCCGGAAAGCGGACAGGTTTCCGTAGGAGGAATCATCTTCAGAAAAGAAGCGAGAACCTTGAGAAACGGCAAGAAGCTTGTTACGATTCTGATTACGGATAAGAAGACGTCCCTCTGTCTGAAGTGTTTTGCCACTGATGAGAAGTGGAAAGAAATAGATACGCTTCTTTCAATCGGCGATTATATAAAGGCGGAAGGTGAAGCCGAGTTTGATACGTACGAACACACCCTTACCGTAATGACAAAGGTCATAGAAAAGGGTGAGGTCTATAAACGAAAGGACACCTGGGAGACGGGAAAGAGAGTGGAGCTTCACGCCCACACTAAGATGAGCGCCATGGACGGTCTCAACGAAGTTTCCACGCTGGTTAAGACCGCGGCGGAGTGGGGACAGCCTGCCGTAGCCATAACGGATCACGGAGTGGTTCAGAGCTTTCCTGACGCCGCAAAGACAGCAGACAAACTTGCCAAAGACAAGGGAGTTAACATAAAAATTATTTACGGAATGGAAGGCTACGTCTTTGACGACAGAGACTGCAGGCTCCCTGACGGCACCATTGACTACAGGAAAAAGCAGACAAACCACATAATCCTTCTTGCAAAGACTCAGGAAGGACTTAAGAACATATACAAGCTGGTGTCCACCTCGCACCTGGATTACTTCTACAAGAGGCCGCGTCTTCCTAAATCTGTTATCGAGGAGCACAGGGAAGGCATAATAATCGGTTCCGCATGTGAGGCCGGAGAGGTTTACAGGGCTGTTTTAAACAACCTGCCAGAGAAGGAGATAGAGGGAATCGCAGGTTTTTACGACTATCTGGAAGTCCAGCCTCTCATTAACAACAGGTTTATGATTGAAAACGGCATGGTATCCGGAAACGAAGATCTTATCGAGATAAACAGAAAGATTCTTGCTCTCGGAGACAAGCTGGGAAAGCCGGTTGTAGCAACTACGGATGCTCACTACGACGAGCCGGAGTCGGCTATTTACAGGAACATTCTCATGGCCGGAATGGGATATAAGGATGCGGAAAACGGACAGGGACTCTATATGAGAACCACCGATGAGATGATGGAGGAGTTTTCATATCTCGGCGAAAGAGCCCGGGAAGTAGTTATAGATAACACCAACCTGATTGCAGATATGATAGACGATGGTATAAGGCCCGTTCCCAAGGGAAAATTCCCGCCTAAAATTGAAGGCGCGGAGGAGACCTTAAGAACCACGTGCATGGAAAAGGCCTACAGCATCTACGGAAATCCGCTGCCGGAACCTATAGAGGAGCGCCTGGAAAAAGAGCTTAATTCCATCATAAGCAACGGGTATGCGGTAATGTACGTTTCCGCCCAGATGCTTGTAAAGAAATCTCTGGAGGACGGATATCTGGTAGGCTCAAGAGGTTCCGTGGGATCGTCCTTTGCGGCTACCATGGCCGGAATCACCGAAGTAAATCCCCTCGACCCTCACTATATCTGTCCGGACTGTCACTACCTGGAGTGGGGGGATAAGAATCTCTACGACTGCGGTATAGATATGCCGGAGAAGAACTGCCCGGAGTGCGGCACGCCTATGAACAGGGACGGCTTTACCATACCGTTTGCCACGTTCCTGGGATTTGAGGGAGACAAGGAGCCTGATATAGACCTTAACTTCGCCGGTGAATATCAGGCAACGGCCCATAAATACGTAGGAACCATATTCGGTGAGAAGAACGTGTTCAAAGCAGGAACCGTAGGTACGGTGGCGGATAAGACGGCCTACGGATACGTCATGAAGTTCTTTGAGGAGACACAGAGGCCCGTAAACAAGTTCGAGGCCGACAGGCTGACGGCAGGATGCACGGGAGTAAAGCGCACTACCGGTCAGCATCCCGGAGGTATCATAATCGTTCCCGACGACCACGAGATATATGAATTCTGCCCGATTCAGCATCCAGCCAACGATATGAAATCGGACATAATAACTACTCACTTTGACTACCATAAGATAGACCAGAACCTCCTGAAACTGGATATACTGGGACACGATATTCCGTCAATGATAAGGCAGCTTCAGGACATGACGGGAGTAGACCCGCTGACGGTGGACCTTACGGACAGAAAGGTACTCAGTATTTTCAACGGAATCGAAGCACTGAACATAAAGGATCCCGACTACAAGTTTACCCACGGAAGCTACGCCATTCCGGAGTTCGGCACATCCTTTGTAAGGCAGATGCTGGATGACACGAAGCCGGACAAATTCGCCGATCTCGTTCGAATATCGGGATTCTCTCACGGAACGGACGTGTGGCTCAACAACGCCCAGGACTACATAAGAAACGGCACGGCAACCATGCGCGAGGTTATTTCCACCCGTGACGACATAATGAACTACCTCATTCTTAAGGGCATAGAGAACAAAACATCGTTCCAGATAATGGAGGACGTGCGAAAGAACAGGCCGCTTAAGGAGGAGCAGCTCAAGGTCATGAAGGAACACGGTGTTCCCGACTGGTACATAGACTCCTGCATCAAGATTCAGTACATGTTCCCGAGGGCACATGCGGTGGCATACGTTATGATGTCCTTCAGAATGGCCTGGTACAAGGTTTACTATCCCGCTGAGTTTTACGCCACGTATTTTACAAGCAAGGCTGCGGATTTTGAGGCTGAAACGATTCTTAAAGGACCGGGAGCCTGCCTTAACAGGATAGCGGAAATCTCGGCAAAGGGGACAAATGCCACGGCAAAGGAAAACTCCGCGGCTCTCGTAATGGAAGTTGCCTACGAGATGTACAGCAGAGGCTACGAGTTCGAAAAACCTTGTCTCGGTAAATCCCACGATCTGAGATTCTGGACGGACGAGGAAAAGGTTCTCCTTCCGTTCGTGGCACTTGAGGGCGTGGGAGAAAGCGCGGCAAAGGCTCTTGCAGAGGCGTATAAGGAAAAGCCGTTCGACACCATAGAGGAAGCCGTAAACCGCGCAAAGCTGAACAGAACGGCCTCTGAGGCTCTCAGAAGCTACGGGGTTTTCGACGGTCTGCCCGAGACGGACCAGATGAGCTTTTTCACCATGGGAATCTGAAAACAACATAGACCTTTAAAGAGTTAGACACAGAATCGACACAAAGGACTGCTATACTTGTAACTGTCAAAAGGAGATAGGGTTACACAACAATTTCTTTTGAACGTTCTTTCTTAATTAATATCAAACATCGCAGCCGAAAAGGTCAGCCGCTCGATAATGCGGCGGGCCTTTTCGGTTTTTTGTATCAAGAAAACCCCGTGTTAGACACGGGGTTCGTTGAAGCTACGCGTTTGAACATTAACTTTCCAACTGTTAAACTAAAATTGCGGTCTGGCAACTGCAACAAAGTTTAACAGGAGGAAAAT
>DXHZ01000065.1 GCA_019113145.1 Candidatus Avanaerovorax faecigallinarum | reverse complement strand
GTTAAGATCGTCTGCCAAAAGCGCTTCCGGAGTAATCTTCTCCTCATCGCATCCTAAAGTGTTAATCATTGCTTCCTTAACCATTTCAAAAGTCATTTTTCAAATCTCCATTTCTTTTTCATATTTTGCGTTCTGTAGGCGCAATTTACTTTTATTTTTTTAACTAAAGAATTTTATTTAAAATATTTTAATTAAAATTCTTTAAGCATATTACCATCTGCCGGGCTGTATGTCAACACCCATATCCATTTTTCACAATATCTACACAAAAGCCGGCTTTCGCTGCAGGCCATCCTTTTATCATGCTGTCGTCCGGCCCGCATCCGGGCTGACTCTGCGGGCCATTCAGCCCGGAACGGCCGTTGCTTTGACCTCTTGCCCTCCTCAGCGATACAAGGTCAAGGCGATTCTTGACCTTTCGTAGCCCCGCAATCAAAAAGGTCAAGGAATTCGGCACTATGTCCGGAAAATTCCTTGACCTTTTGGTATCACGTATTGAATTATGTCAAATTTCGCCTTGACCCGAAGGCGCTTTTTCGTCTTTCTTGTCAAACCGCTGTTGGAATACTACTTGAACCGCCCGATCAAAACGCCGCCGGAAGACCACTTGAACCGCCGCCCCGATTGTCGTCAGCAAGCCTGCCTGAGCCGCCGTCAGCAAACCGGTCCCCCTCTACCGCCTTGCAGCAGCTATAAGGGCTTCGAAAACCTTCAGCTGCTCTGCGGCAAAGTCACCGCCTACGAAGCTCGTCATTATCTCGGGATGCCACTGAAGTCCCACGGCAAACCGCTTATCCGGAAACTCTATGGCCTCCGCAACTCCATCCATTGCGGCTGCGGAAATCACTGCTCCCGGAGCCGGATCTTTTACGGCCTGATGGTGATGGCTGTTTACTGCAACCTTTTCACCGAAGATTTCGGCAGTCTTTGTTCCCGGTACGGTCTTAACGATATGATAAGGATCGCCTTCCGGACCAGGCTGACGGTGAAGAAGAATCTTCGGCTCGCCTGTCGGTCCTGTCACTGAGCTTTCTCCGCTGAGACCAGCCTTAAGTCTTTCCTCGTATTCGCTCAGATCCTGATATATTGTGCCGCCCATGGCGAGGTTCATCATCTGCATGCCGCGACACACTCCGAGGATAGGCTTGTCCATATCCATAGCTGCACGAATAAGCGCTACGTCGTGCATGTCCACGGTAGTGTTTCCCGTTCTCGCCTTTTCTGAAGGCTCTTCTCCGAAGAGAACAGGATTGGCGTCGGGACCTCCGACCATTATAAATCCGTCGCAGGTATTCAGGTACTCGCCGATGCAGTCTTTATCAAAGGTACCCGGAAGAAGCACAGGCACTCCTCCGGCCTCAATAACCGACCTTACGAAGCTGCGATTTGCGAAAAATCTGCCTGTCATCGGGTTTGCCGGAGTCGCGCCGGTCACGTCTTTAAACAGCAGCGTCGAAATTCCTATCAAAGGCTTCTTCATCTACTTCACCTTCTTAAGCGCCTGATCAAAATCTGCAATTATGTCCTCGATGTTCTCGCATCCCACGGAAACTCTGATAAGTTCAGGAAGTATTCCGCCCTTCAGCTGATCCTCCTCGGAAAGCTGTCTGTGAGTGGTGGACGCAGGGTGCAGCACGCTGGTTCTGATGTCGCCGACGTGAACCACGATGCTTGCAAGCTCAAGGTTTTCAAGGAACTTCTCTCCCGCAGCTCTGCCGCCTTTGACGCCGAAGCTCAAAACTCCGCCTGCGCCTTTTGGCAGATACTTCTGGGCTCTCTCGTAATCCTCGTCTCCCTCAAGACCCGGGTACTTCACCCAGTCAGTCATAGGATGATCTTTCAGGAATTTTGCAAGGGCAAGAGCGTTCTGGCTGTGTCTTTCCATCCTCAGGTGCAGTGTATCGAGTCCCTGAATAGTGAGGAACGCATTCATAGGCGCCATAGTGCAGCCCAGGTCGCGGAGCATCTGCGCTCTCAGCTTCACGGAGAAGGCCTGATCGCCGAACTTCTCGTAGTACTTAAGGCCGTGGTAGCTTTCGTCAGGCTCCACCATTCCCGGGAACTTGTCGGCATGGGCGTTCCAGTCGAACTTTCCGCCCTCGACAACCATACCTCCGACGCTGGTTGCGTGTCCGTCTGACCATTTTGTGGTGGAATGTACGACAAAGTCTGCGCCGTGCTCAAGCGGTCTGCAGAGAACCGGTGAAGCCAGTGTATTATCAACCACCAGAGGCACGCCTATTCTCTTTGCGGCTCTTGAAAACTTCTCTATATCAAGAACCCCGAGGGCCGGATTTCCTAAGGACTCGCCAAAGAGGGCCCTGGTCTCCGGTCTTGCCATGGCAACGATTTCATCCTCGGAAAGGTTCTGGTCGATAAATGTAACGTCTATTCCCATCTTCTTAAAAGTTACTCCGAAGAGGTTGTGAGTTCCGCCGTAGATGTTGGCGGCCGCGATTATGTGATCCCCCGCTTCGCAGATGTTTAGCATGGTTATCATATTGGCTGCCTGGCCGGAGCTTGCGGCTATGGCTGCCGTTCCTCCCTCCAGAGCCGCCATCTTCTCTTCAAGCATATTCACCGTCGGGCTTCCCAGACGGGTGTACATGAAGTCGGCGCTTTCGAGGTCGAAAAGCTTCGCAACGTCTGCGGCGTTATAGTATCTGTAGGTTGTATTCTGCACGATAGGCGGCACCTGGGGCTGACCGCTTTCAGCCTTGTAGCCTGCCTGGATGCACTGAGTCTCAATCCTGTATTTCTTGTCCGGCATTGTCTTATCTCCTTAAAAAATCAACTTAGCTTTATTGCCTGTACATAAAATTTTATACCACATGTTTCAGAAAATCAACGCTGTCTTTTCCTTTTCTCCGCTCTGACAAAATCTGCATTCTCCGCTGGCGCCCGCCGCTATCATACTATGTAAAATAAAATATATATTGACAGCATATACTCGCGAACTTACAATGAATATACAGGCAATACGAAATGAAAGGGACGGCAGACATGATGATTTCACCCGAAGCAGAACATAGAAAGAAGCGCCAGGCAGGCTTTGCCGTTTTCTTTATGCATGTCTACAGCCTCCTTTTTTTCATAAGCAGCATCCTATACGTGCTCGGTGCATTTAACAGGAACATGTTCCTGTGGCTTCTGCTCCTTGCCCTCGACGCCGGAGCTATCTTCCTGTGCTTCAGACTGAACGAGAAATACGGCTTTGTAAGGGAGGGTCTGCTGACGTGGAATGTACCGTTTCTGCCGGCTGTACTTCTGGGCATACTGCTTTATTAATTCTTTTCTTCAGACGAATAAATCCTGATGGGTATGCGCAAAGGCTGCTGCACCATCATGGCGCAGCAGCCTGAAGCATATCATATATCTATAGCTATACCGCCTTTTGTAGTCTTTAATTTTCTTCTCTGCCACGGTCGTCAGAATACAACCGCCTTGCTCTGAAGTACATGTAAAATTCGTAAACAGTTATGGCAATACACATAATCGGTTTGACTACCCTGCTAACATCAAAACCGGAATTGAAGCCGAAAATAATTATCATCTCCAGGATGAAAGCAATCAGAGCCCCTGCCGCATACCAGCCTATCGCTTTGCCGGCCATTTCACTGTCTTTCTCGAATTGTGGATACTTCTCCACGGCTATTGCCGCAAAAATGATTACAACTGTCAGAATCACAAATGATCCGGCAGAAACATACTTCCCGGGCAGCGAATTTACAGTAAAGTTCGTAACTGAATCGAAAATCACAAAGACAGTAAGCCCAAGGAGGAATATTGCTGCTAAAAGCCTTACGCTGCTGTACTTCATTTTATTGAACGTAATGTCATATAAGGATTTCATCTCTTTCTCCTTTCCATCCCCGCTGAATGAACCAGCTGTCCGCTCACTTCTGTATACTGTATCAGAATATTCAGCAATGGTAAACAGGATATGAGAAGTATTAAGAAATCTTAAGGTTACGTTCGCAAAGTGTTCGCGGACAATCAAAATCAGTAGATTATCGTCTCTCCTTCCACAACTATAGTTTCTATTGCCTGCCTATAGGAATCATATCCCCAATACAGCGTGACTATCACTCCGATAAGCACGGCAATTACCGCTATCACAACCAGGACAAAAATGCGTCTCCTGTAGGTAATCTTCCTGTAAAGCGCCTCAGGATCCATACCTTCGATATAATCGCTTACCACCTCTGCAGGACTTCCGAAATGTTTGACGATACCTTCATATGAACCGTCTTTCGTATTCTCGATATGACCTTCAACAGCTTCCTTCAGATCGTTAATGAATCTCTTTCTTTCACGTCCATATAAGGGGAAAATTGCCTTAACCTGCCTGATATAATCCCGCGCTGCATTTTCCTTGTTCATTAAAGTTCCTCCTCATCAATCTCTCCAACTGCCAGAAGCTGCGCTATTCCTTCGGTAATGTTCCTGTAATCCTCCAGTAAATCGTTCAGCCTCTTCCATCCTTCTTCCTCCAGATGATAAAACACCCTCACCCGGTTCCTGCCTAACGGCACCGTTTTATCGGAAATCAGCTTCCTGTCCAGAAGTTTATACAGAGTAGGATAGAGCGTGCTTTCAGGTACGGTCACCTTACCGTCCGTCAGTTTACCTATGAGGGAAGCTATCTGATATCCGTAGAAATCTCCCTTGCTTAATATAAACAGAGCCATCATTTCCACGGTTCCCATTTTAAAACTGCTTCTTTCTCGCGCCATACTTACCTCCGCGTTTATTATATATCGTAATAATTGAAAAATAAATACTATGTTTTACAAAATATATATTGACAATGCATTGCAATAGTCATATCATAATAGTACGAAAATTCCTTCTTGCAAGGAAAGGAGAACGTAATGGATAAGAGAGATTCTATACCCGACACGGTAATTAATGACTACAGAACTAAGAGAATCAAGTACGTTACCGCAACATCGCTTATAGTGCTGGCAATGATTTTGACCTTTCAATTTGCCACCGGTAAGTCCTGGCTCTTCATAGTCGCAGGTGTAGTCATCTCAGGCGCGGTGCTTATGGCCTACTTCTATGAGAAATGGTCCGGCCTGAAGGCCGGGAAATACAGCGCTCTGCTTTTCATTATCGGCTATGCCGCCATCGTCTCCCCTATGAAGATGACGAACTGGGATTACAGCTTCGTCCTTTCCATAGCCGCATACGTAATCTACTGCGTAGTACGGGAGATTCTGACGTATAAATCGTTTATGGAAAACTCCGGACGATTCGATGTTTCGTTGTCGTAGCGGGAAGATACGAAGAGATTGAGTTGTCTGTTTTGTTCAAAGAGGGGAGGTTTTAAGATGACCGGGAAAAAGAAGATTACCGCTTCGGTTCTCGCCGTCGTTGTAATCGCGGCAGCAGTGATTCTCTGCAATATGCCGGATATACAGTCCCGTATGACGAAAAACGAAGCGCCGTCTGAGGATTTTGTGGAGTTCTTCACCGGATTCTACGAAGCGCCCGATAAGGGAACGGTTTTAGACTCCGGCGGAAAGGATGTCACGGACGATTTCTACAGCGCCACGGTTAGGTACTACGAGGCCGGGGATTTTATGAGCATCAAAGACTATATTTGGGATAACGGAATAAGCGAAGTGTCCCGCTCGGGTGAATCCCTGCAGGATCTGTAATTAAACAGAAAACACGCTTCGGCAGAATCGGGAAGACCTGAATGCCGAAGCGTGTATTTATTTTATTCGTTTTTCATCAGCCAGTCTGCAATGTCCACTACGGTTATTCCTTCATAAATATACTCTTCGTGACGGGTTCTTGCGATGATTGTTTTAGGATACGCGTCACCGATTTTAAGAAGCGGCTCGTATTCACGCCGAAACGTATCAGGGTTTGAAATATCATCGCTTACCTGAATGTATATCTTTTCACTGCCTTTGACTGCAACAAAATCTATCTCTTTTTGATACAACTTACCCACATACAGATTGTATCCCCTTCTGAGAAGCTCGATGGCTACTATATTCTCATAGGCCCGTCCATAATCCATATTTCTGCTTCCCAAAACCGCATATCTCATTCCCGTATCGCAGATATATAATTTGTCCAACGTTTCAAGGCATTTTTTCCCTTTTATATCATATCGCTTCACGTCATAGAAAACAAAGGCATTGCACAGATACCTTATGTACCTGCCTGCGGAAACGTGATTGGTGGGAACGTTCTTCGAATTCAAAATGGTGCTGACCTTATTCGGCGATGTCAGATTTCCGATATTGTCCATCAGAAACTCACTCAGGTTATACAGAGACGTATCCGCATGGAGACCGTACTTCTGAACCAGATCACGGGTGACAATGGTCTCATACACTTCCTTTATGTATCCGACTCTGTCCCGTTCGGTTCTGTACGGGTATGACCCCGCAAGTCCTCCTTTGATAACGTATTCGTCGAACAGCCTGTTTCTGTCCGTTTCATCTGCGAAGTATTCACAGTATTTGCTGAAGCTGAAAGGAAACACGTGAATCTGTATATACCTTCCCGTAAACAGGGTGGCCAGATCCGCACTAAGCAGAAAGGCGTTGGATCCTGTTATGTAAATGTCATATTTTCCGCTTCCGTACAGGCTGTTTACAGCCAGCTCGAAATCCGGACACATCTGCACTTCATCGATAAAGAGAAAGTTTGTTTTATCTTCCTCGAACCTGCTCTCCACGTAACTGTAAAGCGCATGGTATTCCCTAAGTTCCTCATATCTCAAATCCATATAGTCTATGAAAATGATATTTATGTTATCATCGTTCTCCTTGAGATATAAATGTAGTCCTGCATCAGCCGGGATATTCCGGACCGTCTTATTCCCGTGATTATCTTAATATCGGGGGATTCCTCTAAGTTCTATTATTCTGCTAAAATATTTTTCGCGTTTTATGGTTTTCATCTAATCACACTTTCGAAACTTTAATTTTTTTCATTTTTTGAAATCGCTTTACCCGTATTATACCGTATCCGGCTCGCTATGTAAACAGGGCCACTTTCAAAGTTTGAAGAAATATGGTGGTATAGGACAAAAAGCCTCCTATGGCTAAGCTATTTTGCCATAGAAGGCTTTTAGATTTTCATATACTTTTTGCATTCTCTAACAGTCAGCGCCTACGGATTTTCTTAATTAAAACCATTGCTATGATAAGTGCTAAGATAACTACTGCCAGAATAATTACTTGCGATATTGTTGTTGTCATGGGTACCCCTCCTGTTTACGCACGATTCAATAGAAATCATCAGAATCATGCGGCATATTTAACCGTTAAATCTTCGCGTGGAATATTTCAGTCAAAGAACCGTAGTTGTTGTTTGTTTTTCTGAAATATCTGTTTATATGCTACTTAAATCTTATTCTTTATTTTATTATTTGTCAACCATTGTGTGCGTTTTACATAGGATAAGGTACTTCCTTCATGGGTGTACTCGTCCCGGATTTTAAGAAGCGGCTCATATTCACACCGGAATGTATCAGGTTTTGAAAGCGGCCTTTGCTGTTTCTCAGTTGCTTTCTCTGTCCTCCTCCAGTTCTTCTTCTTTCCTGGAAATAAGGTATATACATATAAACCCTGTTATAAACAGAAGAACCGCCAGAGCCCACTCGACTCCCGTCTTCGGAAGGCCCGGATAAACCTCTGCCACAGAGCCGATGATGAATCCCAGAATGACCAGATATGTGGCGAAGGGATACCTCTTCATACACATTTCCAGAATTCTGGTGGTGAGAATTATTCCGGCTATGCAGCCGGCCGCCAGAGGCAGTATTGAGATTATGTCCATGTTTCCGATTGCGCTTATAGTGCTCTCATACAGTCCCAGCACCATGAGCATATAGGACACGCTGATTCCCGGCAGGATAAGCGATACGGCAACTATAACTCCGCCGATAAACTGAATAACCACGGAAAGAAAGCCCGTGAGCCCGCTGCCTGAAAACACTCCGTCGGGAAGCAGCCTTATACTGCTGACGAGAACCACACCGATGATTATGCAGACAAAGAATTTCCAGTCAATCCTGTGGACTCTGGCCTTGTCGTATATCATAGGTATGCTTCCTGCCACCGCACCCATGAAGAAGTACATGGCTATGAGCCGGTAGCTTTCTATAATATTCAGAAGGGGCTCGGCAAAGAGCACCATGCCTAAAAGAGCCGGCGCCGTAAACGCTCCGAGAAAGATGAAGTTCCCTTTCGGATTTTTGAAAAAAGAGCTGACTGCGGATATAAGGTCGTCGTAGACTCCCAAAATCATGGCCATGGAGCCTCCGGAAACGCCGGGGACCATCATGGTGACTCCGACCACCATACCCTGCAGCGCCGTAAACAAAACGGAAAATTCCACTATCCTATTCCCCCGTATAAAATTCCGAGTACATACACTACCAGAGTAACGCCTGCGAATACGTACTTTGTCATAGGCTCGAACCATCTGCCCACAGGCTTCAGCCTGCCTTTTTCAACCTGCTTTCTGGCAAACCCTGCAGGGCAGACCCAGAAGTACATTACGGCGGCAATGACTGCTCCCAGCGGAATGACGTAAATGGACACGGCGTCCATCCACACTCCTACTGCGTCGCCGCTTTCAATGAAGATTCCCACGGCAGCGGCAATGGCCCCGACTATAAGTACTGAAGCCGCCCTTGAAAGTCCCAGCTGGCTCTGCACCGCCTCCACCGGAGTTTCGAACAGATTGAGAAGGCTTGTCACCGCCGCAAAGATTACCGCTATGAAAAAAATCACCGCGAATACCATCCCTGCAGGCATCTGCTGAAATACCGCAGGAAGGCTTATGAACATGAGCGGCGGACCGCTGGTTACGTCCATACCGAATGCAAAGACGGCAGGAATGACCACTATGGCCGCGAGGAGGGCTGCGCACGTATCAAAGAATGCAACGTTTCGGGCGCTGTATACCACATCCACGTCATCCTTCAGATAGCTCCCGTAAACTATCGTCCCCGATCCCGCGAGAGAAAGGGAGAAGAACGCCTGTCCCAGTGCATATACCCATGTCCTCACATCTCCCAGAGCGCTCCAGTCCGGGGTCAGAAGATATTTATATCCGTTTCCGGCGCCCGGAAGAGTTGCTACTCGTATCATGAGAAAAATGAAAAGCACAAAGAACAGGGGCATCATCACCTTGTTCATCTTCTCTATTCCCCTGCTGACTCCCATAAGCATTATGGCGAATGTGAGCACCAGACCCGCCATGTGCCACGGAATACTTCCGAAGTCTACTGCCAGTTCACCGAAGTACGCTCCGGTATCTGCGGCAGCCGAAAGTTCCCCCGTAAAACATGCGGCAAGATACTTTAAAAACCATCCCACGACTACTGAATATCCTATGGCGATTCCAAGGGAACCTGCTACGGGAATCGCTCCTATAATCTTTCCGCCTTTCAGCCCCCTCATCTTCATGGCCCTGTCAAAAGCGCCCATGGGGCCGCTTCTCATGGCTCTTCCGAACGACATCTCTCCTATTACTCCCGTAAACCCCAGAAGTATTACGAATATGAAGTATGGTATGAGAAAAGCCGCACCGCCAAAAGCTCCCGCCCTGTATGGGAACATCCATATGTTTCCCATTCCTACGGCGGAACCTATACACGCTATGATAAAGCCCATCCGGCTTTTAAAAAGATCTCTCGACTGCTTTCCTACTTCACCTGAGCCACTATGCAGCACCACTCGTCCTCCTCCACTGTCTCGACTATTTTAAAGCCTTCCTCTTCCAGCTTTTCCTTCACCGTTTCCTCCTTTTCAACGAGAATGCCCGATGAAATGAAGTATCCGTCTTTGTTCATGTGTTTTGCGGCGTCCTTTGAGAGCATCATCACAAGGTCAGCCATAAGGTTTGCAACCACTATGTCCGCTCGGTAGTCTACGCCCTTTGTCAGATCTCCCGCCCCGGCCGAAGCGATATCGGAAACGCCGTTTAAGGCGATGTTCTCTTTGGCAACCTCCACGGCGGTCTCGTCGATGTCTATTCCCAGAACGTCCTTTGCTCCCAGCTTTGCGGCGGCGATGGAAAGTATTCCCGAACCGCAGCCCACGTCGAGAACCGTTTCCGCCCCGCCTTTTTTCATGTACTTTTCAAGCATCTTAATGCACATGGAGGTGGTGGCGTGAGTTCCCGTACCGAAGGCCATTCCGGGGTCGATCTCGATTACCAGCTTATCTCCCGGGTTATGGTACTCTTCCCATGTCGGCTTTACCACTATGGACTCAGAAACGGCGGACGGCTTGAAGTACTCCTTCCACCTGTCCTTCCACTGGCTGTTGTCCTCAAAATTAACTTCCGCGGAAAGCTCTCCGAAGGTGACGCCGTCTCCGTAAACGCCCTTTTCCACATCGTCTCTCAGTCCGCTAATCTTCGTCTCAACGGCCCGGGCCAGGTCTCTCGCTTCAGGGGTATCCTCCATAAATACGGAAACCACCGGAGCGCGGTCGAGGCCCGTTATCACGTCGTCCTCGATGTAGTCCCACTCGTAGCCTTCCTTTTTTTCCATTATCTCTTCCACATCGGCAGGGTCGTCCACGGCTATGTCGGTGATTCCAAGATCCAGAAGGGCCGCGGCGACGGCCTCGGTGCCCGCGTGATTTGTCGTAATCTTAATCTCTATGTATTTCAAGGCTTTCTCCTTTTCACACTTTGTCCTGAATAAATTCGCCTAACCATTCTACCATAAAAAAGGGGCGCATTCCACCGGCGGGGTGAAATTACGCCCATGTTTTCCTATTTCGTAAAGAGATCCTTCATCTTCTCGGCAAAGCTGCTCTTCTTCTGGTAGCACGAAGGCCCCAGGGCCTTGCCCATGGTCTCTATCGCCTTCTTCTGCTTGGCGTTGAGCTTGGTCGGAATCTCCAGGGTAACCTTGACGTAGAGGTCGCCCATGCGGCCGTTCTTCACGCTCTTAATGCCTTTTCCCTTAAGTCTGAACACGGTGCCCGGCTGAGTTCCCGCAGGAATCTTATATGACACCTTGCCGTCAAGGGTAGGAACGGTTATCTCATCGCCCAAAGCCGCCTGCTCAAATGTTATAGGTATCTCCAGTTTCAGGTCGTTTCCCACTCTCGTGAACACGTCGTGAGGCTCTACGGCAATAATTATGTAAAGGTCTCCGTTAGGCCCGCCGTTTTCGCCCGGCTCGCCCTGACCCCTTATCGGAATCACGCTGTCGTTGTCCACTCCTGCCGGAATGTCGATGTTGATCTTAATGGTCTTTCTGACTTTGCCCGTGCCGCCGCAGTCCGGGCATGGAGTTTCTATCTTAAAGCCCGTGCCTCCGCACTCCGTACAAGGCCCCGTGCTCTGGAACTGTCCGAAGGCCGTCCTCTGCACGCTGCTTACCTGACCGGTTCCGCCGCACCTCTGACACGTCTTCTTCTCCGTTCCCGGGGCGTTTCCTTCGCCGTGGCAGGTGTCGCACTTTACAAGCTTCGTTATGGATATGGTCTTTTTCGCGCCAAAAGCCGCTTCCTCGAAGGTTATGGTCACGCCCTTCTGCAGGTCTCTGCCTTTGGCCGGTCCGTTCCTTCTGCGGGAACCTCTGCTTCCTCCGAAGCCGCCGAAGCCTCCGCCTCCGCCGAACATATTTCCGAAGATGTCGAAGATGTCGTCAAATCCGCCTGCGCCGAAGCCGCCGAAACCGCCGCCCGCGCCTCCGCCAAAGCCCGCGTTCGGGTCTACTCCCGCAAAACCGAATTTATCGTATTTGCTCTTCTTGTCAGGATCCGAAAGAACGCTGTAGGCTTCGTTTACTTCCTTGAACGCCTCTTCGGCCTTCTTATCCCCCGGATTTCTGTCCGGATGATATTTCATCGCCATCTTGCGGAAGGCTTTCTTTATTTCTTCGTCGCTGGCGCCCTTTTTCAGGCCCAGCACTTCATAATAATCTCGTTTTTCCGCCATGGTTATCACCTTCCGTAATTGATATTTCTAAACAAAGATTTGCCCACCGGGAACAAAGTCCTTCTGTGAGCAAACCTTCGGGTTATTGCATTTAAGTCTATTTGTCGTCGTCAACCACTTCGTAGTCTGCATCTACTACGTTGTCTCCTGCAGGGCCTGCGTTTCCGGTATTTCCTGCATTTCCTGCGTTCATGTCAGGACCTGCTCCGGTGCCTGCTCCCATTCCTGCACCCATGTCAGGGCCTGCGCCCTGCTGTGCCTGAGCCTGCTGATACAGCTTGGTGGAGATGGTGTGGAACTTCTCGGTGAGAGCCTCGGTCTTGGCCTTGATGTCGTCAGGATTGTTGGCCTCGAGAGCCTTCCTCAGGTCTTCCTTTGCATCTTCTACGGTCTTCTTTTCCTCGTCGGAAATCTTACCCTCAAGCTCCTTGAGAGCCTTTTCGGTCTCGTAGATCATGCTCTCTGCCTTGTTTCTCTCTTCAACGGATTCCTTACGCTTCTTGTCCTCGGCCGCATACTGCTCCGCCTCTTTAACCTTTCTCTCGATTTCCTCGTCGGAAAGGTTGGTGGAGGAAGTGATAGTGATGTTCTGGCTCTTGCCCGTTCCAAGGTCCTTAGCGCTTACGTTTACTATACCGTTGGCGTCTATGTCGAATGTAACCTCAATCTGCGGAATTCCTCTCGGAGCCGGCGCGATGCCGGTGAGCTGGAATCTTCCCAGAGTGATATTGTCTGCCGCAAATTCTCTCTCACCCTGCATTACGTGAATGTCTACAGCAGTCTGGTTGTCTGCCGCGGTGGAGAATATCTGGCTCTTCTTCGTAGGTATTGTGGTGTTTCTCTCGATGAGCTTTGTAGCTACGCCGCCCAGAGTTTCGATGGAAAGCGAAAGCGGGGTTACGTCCAGAAGCAGTACATCGTTTACTTCACCGGTGAGTACGCCTGCCTGAATTGCAGCACCTACCGCTACGCACTCGTCAGGGTTGATTCCCTTGAACGGGTCTTTTCCGGTAACTCTCTTAACAGCTTCCTGGACTGCCGGGATTCTGGTGGAACCGCCTACCAGGATTACCTTTGCGATGTCGCTGTTGGTAACGCCTGCGTCCGCCATAGCCTTCTTCATCGGCTCGATGGACTTTTCAACAAGATGTCCCGTCAGCTGATCGAACTTGGCTCTTGTCAGGTCTACGTTCATGTGAAGCGGGCCTTCTGCGGTTACGGTGATAAACGGCAGGTTTATGTTGGTGGTCTGCGCAGATGACAGCTCCTTCTTTGCCTTCTCTGCGGCTTCCTTCAGTCTCTGAAGAGCCATCTTGTCCTGTCTCAGGTCTACGCCGTGCTCCTGGGAGAAGGTGTCTGCCAGGTAGTTCATTACTGCGTTATCAAAGTCGTCGCCGCCCAGGTGGGTGTCTCCGTTGGTAGCCAGTACCTCGAATACTCCGTCGCCCAGCTCAAGAATTGATACATCGAATGTACCGCCGCCCAGGTCGTATACGAGTACCTTATGGGATCCCTCTTCCTTATCAAGTCCGTATGCAAGGGACGCCGCCGTAGGCTCGTTGATGATTCTCTTTACGTCGAGACCAGCAATCTTTCCGGCATCCTTTGTCGCCTGCTTCTGAGAGTCGGAGAAGTATGCAGGAACGGTGATTACCGCTTCAGTTACCTTCTCGCCAAGATAGCTTTCCGCATCGGTCTTAAGCTTGGAAAGAATCATTGCGGAAATGTCCTGCGGAGTGTATTTCTTTCCGTCGATTTCAACGGTGTAATCCTCTCCCATGTGTCTCTTTATCGATGAGATGGTTCGCTCCGGATTGGTTACCGCCTGTCTCTTGGCGGTCTCTCCAACCAGTCTCTCTCCGTTCTTCGCAAAGCCTACTACGGACGGTGTGGTTCTGTTTCCTTCCGCGTTAGGTATTACTACAGGCTCGCCGCCTTCAAGCACCGCTACGCAGCTGTTGGTTGTTCCCAAATCTATTCC